>CAYWWC010000028.1:5397-24353 GCA_964461615.1 uncultured Anaerolineae bacterium | reverse complement strand
ACTGGACAGGAGAGAATTGCGACTTGACAGATGCCGACGGTGATCGTGTCCCAGACGCAGATGACAACTGCCCCGCCATTGCTAATCCAGGGCAGGAAGATGCCGATGACGACGGAGTGGGCGACGCGTGCGATAACTGCCCCGACGACGCCAACCCTGGCCAGGAAGATGGCGACGGCGATGGCCTTGGCGATGCCTGCGATCCGCCGCCCGTTAGCGGCACGGCCGTGTCGGTGAACGGGCTGGAGTTGCCGCCGTGGATGGGGTTGGTCACACTTGCTGTGTTCGCGGTCTTAGGGGTTGCGCTGCTCAGGAGGCGCAGGGACTAGGGTCTTGTGGATTTCTGTCAACGAATATCAAACGAATGAGGGAACTTCTTCTGTCAGCTTGGCCGCAGCCACTGCCAAACCGATGCATAGCCAGAAGAAGGCCACGGCGTGGGGGTAGCTAAAGAGGTAGTGATCGGCAAGCCCTCCCACCAGCCCTCCCACCACTGCTGTTTGAAAGCCCAATAACATGGCCTCCAGTCGGGGATCGTGGCTCATGCTTCTCCAACTGCGCCAGGTATAGCGGAAGAAGATGGTCATGATGACCAAGAAGGCAGCCAGTCCCACCAAACCCATCTCCTCAGCGATGGTCAGGTAGGCCATGGACACTCCCAGGTAGATGTCTATGTCGGGAACGCCAATGAAGCCTACGCCGAGCCAGGGGTAGCGGCTGATGAGAATCAAGGCGTCCTTGTACTCCCCCAAGCGCATCTCGGTGGCCAGGTCTTGGCCTTGCAACCCCTGAAAGAAGTGTACGACGTATTCCTGGGTCTGTGGTAAGAGCAAGATGAGCAGCCCCGCGATGATCAGCACTGGCAGCAGGCGGCGGTACTTGACCACAGCCAGCAGCGCCAGAGCGCAGCCCAGGCCGGCCAATGAGCCTCGCGAGAAAGTCAGGATCAGGCAAAGACCCATCACCGCCAGGATGGTCGCCGCCAGCCAACGTTTGAGGAGCGGCCGCCGGGTGTAAAGCTGAGGAACCGTCAGAGAGGCTACCAGGATCAGCAGGCCGCCCAAAATGTTGGGGTCAACGGAGGTGCCGATGGCCCGCATGGGCAGCAGAGGGTCATCGCGAATGAAGCGCAGCACCCCCGAACCGGCCGGATAGTTGAAGATGCGCAGCGCGGACAGGAGACGGACGGTGAGCGCGCGGGGCAGAAAGTATAGCACCACGCCAATCAGGGCTGCCCCGAAGCCGGCCAGGATGATGATCAGCACTAACTGTTCCAGCTCCTCCCTGGTTCGCACGCAATTGACCGTCACAAAGAACAAGGCAATGCCCAGGATGATCTCGGCGAAGCGGCGCACGGCGTTGGGCGTGGGGCTGGCGTGGGCCAGGCCGGCCACGAAGGAGACGAAAGCCAGGAACAGGAAGATGACGATGGGCAGCGCCAAAGGGGAGGTTACGAACTCCTTTTGCTGGCCGGACACCAGGCGGGCCAGCCACACGGCGAAGAGCACTGCCAGCACCAGGTTCAGAAAAGTGGGAGTGAAGCCGATCTTGACTGGCAGGGCGGCGAAGGGCAGCAGGCAGACCACGCCGATAAGGGCCACGAAGCCGAATTGAGTGCTCCGCAGCATCAGCAGCCCGCCGATGAGGGCCGCCGCCAGGGCCGCCGTGATCGGCGGGCCGGGGTAGGCGATGAGCCATCCCCCGATGGCGCCTGTCGCCAAGCAAAGGACGAGCACTGCCAGGGCCACCACCCAGCGCTTTTCGGACACGAAAATGGCTTGTAGACGATAGCGCCAGCTGTAGGCATAGTTTTGCATTGAGACCTCCGGATGTCTGAAGTAGCGAGTCAACGCGGCACTGAGGTAATGAGTATGGTGAGGGGTAAGAGGATGCGGTTGTCCTCCATTGTCTCTCCGTCATCGCTCAGGATGGGCAAACGTTGCCTCGTTGCCAGCTCGTACATTCCGACCTCCAGCCGGTATGAACCCGCTGGAGTGTCCTCGTTGATAGCCAGGATGTATTCGTCTTCGATTATCTCGCCGATGTCCCAGAATGAGGTCGGGTAATCGCCCTCCAGGGGCTGGCTGTCCATTTGCCCCCAGATGTGCGCCGCGACGTCACGTGATGAAGCGGCCGCAACGTCACGTGATGAAGCGGCTGCGACGTCATGTGATGAAGCGGCCTCGTCAATCAGATGGGTGAAGACGGTGTAGTCGGTGCCCATCTCCCCCTCGGCCCGCCAGTAGAGGGTCAGACGGATCTGCTCGCCTGGCCCAAGCTCGGTCTTGTCCACCTTGTATCCGAGCAGGGCGACTTTGTTGCCCAGGGTGAAATCCAGTTGGTTGTCAATTGCATACTCCCGATGTTTTTGGGGGAGCATTTTCACCTGCCCGATGACGACGCTTTGGGGTTTCAATTTTAGGCCAGTGGTGGGGTCGTAGAGGCCCGTGTCAACTCGGATCAAGCTGGGCGCCAGAACGTTCTCGCTGATGGGCAGCCGATAGGCGTCGGCGATGATCTCCTCGGTGAGGCTTTCCGCCGGCGTCCACAGGCTGGTGGGATATGATCCCCAGCCGTGGTAGGTATCCTCATGGCCCACCAACTCGCCCCTCCGCCCTAGAAGGTGGATGAAAAGGTAGTAGTCTCTAGCGGGGACTTCTGCCTTCATCTCGACCAGCCCTTGCCAATAGAGTGTGATGCCCAGGGTTTCACCAGGCCTGACCTTTTCTCTGTCTAGTTGGTAACCCAAGAGCCGGATCCCATCTTCGAAATCAACGTTCAATCGCGTGACACCCGGCGGGATCTCGTCGGAGGAGAGAATGGGCGGCCTGGCATACGCTGGGCTGATGTAGAGAAAGGGGCAGAGGGCAGCGAAGACAAACATTGCCAGGCTAATCACGATCACGATGGCTTTGGCGTATCTTCCAGGCACAAGTTGGCTCAGGCCCAGCATCAGCAGGATGGATATGGCTGAGATGGCGGGGAACAGCAACCGCCCCTGGGCGCCTGCCGTTGTCCATATCCAGCGAGCCAAGCTCATGGAGACGATGACCAGCCAGAGGATTAGCACCATTAGTGGTTCGAGCGCGAATTGATTGTCTCTCCGTTGAGTTAAGAAACCAGGTTTTTTCCGTTCCACAATACTTCCTGGAGTGTCAGAAGTGCCCGCCACGGCGCGCGTTTTGGGTACAAAGGCTCCTAAAAACCTGGTTTCTGTCCGCCTTGGAAGTGGATACGGCCCCCTCCAGCGCCGTCTCACAAACCACCCCCCCAGGCCCGCCAGGGCGAATAAGCTCACAGTGTCCAGGATGGCATAGGCTGCGGGCGCAACCAGAATGCTGAACCAGCCGAAGAGGCCCCAGAAAGACATCCGCAATCCCCGTAGCTCGCCCCACAATTTCGAAAGACTTGATGGTGGGCTACCTCGGCCAACCACGTCCAGCATCATGTTCAAGCCCGTCGGGTCCCCGTAGAGAGTCCAATTTCTGACATACCACCAGCCAGCTACCGCCACGGCCACGGCGAGAGCGATCATGCCCCCGACCAACGCTCTCGCTGAACGGCGGCGGTAGGCTTGCGCGATCAGGATGATGGCCGTCAAGATCAAGAGACCCAGGCCGCTCAGCTTGGACAGGCAGGCCAGCCCCAGGACGAAGCCTAGCAATACCCAATATCTAATATCCAATGTCCAATGATGCGTGTGGCGTGTTATTAGGAGCAAAGCCAGTGAGGCGAGAAAGATCACCAAATTGTCGTTGTTGACGGAGCCGCTGATGAATAGAAACTGGGGGATGAAGGCGTTGATGGCTGCCGCGCCGACAGCCAGGTGTTCATGGTCAGGGAAAATCTCCAGCGCGAGCCTATAGGTTAAGAACACTGTGCCTGCCCCCAAAAGCACCGATAGCAGGCGGACGAGGTGTACCGCCAAAGCTGCGCCCCGAAAAGGGAAGCTTTCCCTTTGAGTGTGCACGATCACGTTCTTGTTGCCTGGATCCAGCGGTGTGCCGATGTTGGCCTGGGGGTTGCGCCAGAGCAAGTCCTCGGCATCGCTGGTGTCTATCCAAAAGGTGGCCAGTGCGCCCATCAGGTAATACAGCGGCGGCTGGCTGCCCTCCTGCTCCCACAAGCCGGGGTCTTCAGGGTTCTGCACCGGCAAGCCTTTGCCATCAGCGAGGTGCTTGATGACAAAGTAGTGGTAGATTTCATCGGGCGACTCGAAGATGGGCGTGACCAGGCTGTAGGTGATGCCCAGGGCGATGAATGCGGCCAGGATGAGGGCGATGGCTGGGTACTGGATGCCTGCCCTGAGCTTAGCCGAAGGGTTGGATGTTGGAGATTGGGGATTTGTGTTCATTCGACGCATACTTTGGTCAATAGGACACGGTTGCCCATAAGTCGGCCGTCTTGATTGAGGAGGTCTAAGCGATTCCCAGTCTCAGGCAGGTAGAGCCCCACCTCGACCTCATAGACGTCGGGAGGGGCGTCGGCCCCGATGCCCAGCTCGTATTCGTCCACGACGACTTGGCCCTTGCTCCAGGTAGAAGTAGGCGCGGCGCCCTGCTGCGGTTGGCGATCCGTTCCTGCCCAGATCTGATCACCTTCTCTCAGAAGATGGACGAAGACGGTGTAATCGTCCTCCATTTCAGCCAGGCCCTGCCAGTACAGGGTGAGGTGAATTGTCTCACCTGGCTCAACCTTTCTGCGGTCCATCTCGTAACCTGCCAGAGCGATTTTATTCCTGAAGTTGAAGTGTCCTGGGTTGGGGAGGCCGGTCTCGGACCTGGGCAAGACCTTGATATCGTGGAAGCGCACATTGTCGCCGAGCGGCTCTCCCTCGGGTCCGTACACCAGCAACCGCTCGCCCGTGACGAAATCGAAAAGCCCCACCTCCAGTTGAGCCAAACTGGGGGCGTAGGTCGCCGCTGGCAGCATCAGCGTATAGGTGTCAGCGATGGCCTCGCCTGCCTGCCACAGAGTGGTGGGAAAGCTACCCAACCCTGGGAATGTGTTCCTCTGGGCCAGGATGAGATCGTTCGCATCCAGCAGGTGAACAAAGACGGCGTAGTTCTTAGCGAGGACTTCCGCCTTCATCCTGGCCAGGGATTGCCAATAGAGAGTGATGGTGAGGTCATCGCCGGGATTCAGGTTATTGGTTGTTGGATATTTGTTATTGGTTACTGGCAGATCGTAGCCCAGAAGTTGCATCGCTCCACCGAAGGAGACATCAAGGCGATTGGGGATGTCCTTGATCTCTGCTGACGAGAGGAGGGAGGGTCTGGCGTAGGCTGGGGCGATATAGGCCAGGGGACAGATGATGGCGAACACCAACATCGCCCCTGCCAGCAGAGCCGTGGCCTGGCCTCGCAATCGGCTGGGGATTATCTGCAACAATCCTAGCAAAAGCAGGATGGTGATCGACGCAATAGCTGGGAAGAGGTGCCGACCGGAGGGGGCGAAGACCCATTGCAGCCATCGCAGCAAGGCCACGAAGACCAGCAGGCTCCACAGCACAAGCAGGGCTAAGCCTAGCCGGGTGGGGCGCTCCAGTTTGGTCCTGTTCCTGATGACCAGGATCAACAGCCCCAGAGCGCTGAGGCGCGTCGCAACTCGCAGAGCGGTGTAGATCCAAGGGTGGACGTGGACATTGCCCCAGCCGAAGGCCGCCCAGAAAGATAGCTCCATCTGAGAGAACTCGTGGATCAACTGGGCCAGGATAAGCTCTGGCCGGCCAGGCCCGACGATTTCTTGGTGGATCTGCACTCCCAGGGGATCGCCGTGCAGCCGCCAATTGAGGACATACCACCATCCCGCTACTACGGCAACAATGCCAAAGACAATTATGCACGCCTTGAGCACCCTGAGCCTGTCGAAGGGTGCGGCTTTGCAAGACCCGCATCCTTCGACAGGCTCAGGATGCTTGGCATCCGAAGCAGCTATGGCGATGGCCACCACCGCAACAGGCAGCAGGGCCAGGGCGCTCGTCTTCGCGAGGAGGGCCAATCCCAAGACGAGACCCAACAATACCCAATGGCCAATACCCGATGACCAACTGTGATTCTTGACTTGGAATTGGGTTTTTGAGACACCTCTACTTACCAGGCGGAGCATGAGCCAGAGGGCCAGGGTGCAAAGGGCCGACACGGTGCTGTCGTTGCTGACTGCACTTGATATAAAGACAAACTGAGGATTGAACGCGACCAGGGCCGCTGCGCCGGTCGCAAAAGAACGCCGCTTCGGGAATAGCTCCAGGGCCGTCAGATAGGTGGCTAGGACGGTGATTGCTCCCCAGATCACCGATACCAGGCGAGCTGTGCGAACGGCCAACACCGCTCCGCGATAGGGGAAGCGTTCCCTGTCGGTGTGGAGAACGCGATTCTTGTTGTCGTTGACCGTGCCAGGGGCGTTGTAACCCCAAAAGGGATTGAGCCATACCAGGTCTTGCCAATCGTCATCCTCAATCCAGAAGGTGGCCAGGGCTGCCGTGACATAATACAGTGGAGGTTGGGTGCTCTCCTGCCTCATCAGGGGCTGCGCTTGGGCCAGGTCTTGCACCGGCAAACCCTGCCCATCCGCCAGGTACTTGACGTAAGGGTAGTGCCACACTTCGTCGGGCTTCTCGAAAAGGGGAGTGACCACGGCGTAAACAATGCCCAGGGCGAGGAAGGCTGCCAGCACGAGGGCGATGGGCCAGTGTTGTCTGATGGTCCTAAGTCCTAACTTCATCCCTACTTCACTCGCACCTTGCTCAATAGTACGCGGTCGTCCAGGAGCCTTCCGCTCTCCCCTATGACTCTCAGGCGATCTCCTGTCGCTGCCAGATACAAGCCTATCTCGACGTCGTATACGTGGGCGGGAGTTTCATGGTTGACAGTGAGTTCGTACTCGTCCTCTATCGTCTGGCCGGGCTCCCAGGTCGAGGTAGGGGCATTGCCGCTCTGAGGCCAGCTATCCTTTTGCGCCCAGATGCGGTTTTCTTCCCCCAAAACGTGGGTGAAGACGGAGTAGTTCTTCTTCATCTTGACCAGGGCTTGCCAGTAGAGGGTCAGGTGGATGGTCTCACCAGGCGAAGCACATCGTCTGTCCATGTCATATCCGATGAGGGCGATTCTGTTCCCGAAGTTGAAGTTGACAGGATTGGGTACTCCGGCTTCATCGCGGGGCAGGATCTCGATTTCGTGAAAGCGGGCGTTGTCACCCAGAAGCTCTCCCTTGGGGCCGTAGGCCAACAGGCGCTCACCAGTGGCGAAGTCGTAGAATCCCACCTCCAGTTGAGTCTGGTTGGGAGCGAAGGCCGTCTCTGGCAGGATGAGGACGTAGCGATTGGCGATGGCATCTCCGACTGACCAGAGGCTAGTCGGATAGAGGCCCTGCCCAGGGTACATGTCCCGCTGAGCGACGATGAGCTCGGTCTCATCGAGCAAGTGGACGAAGACGCTGTAGTCCTTAGCGAGGACTTCCGCCTTCATCTCGGTCAAGGACTGCCAGTAGAGAGTGACGGCCAGCGAATCGCCAGGCCGCAGCTCACTCGTTCCTCGTTCCTCGTTACTCATTGCCTCATAACCCAGCAGTTTCATCGCTCCGCCGAAGGAGATGTCGAGGCGGTTGGGGACGGCCTCGATCTCCTCCGATGAGAGGAGAGGGGGTTTGGCGTAGGCTGGCGCGATGTAGCGGAAGGGGGCGATGGCGGAGATGACGAGCATCAGGCCACCGACCAGGCAGACAAGCATTCTGGCGTAAGCGAAGCGGCAGCGTCGGGGCACGAACTGGCTCAGGCCCAGGAAGAGCAGGATGGAAATGGCTGAGATGGACGAAAAGACCAGCCGCCCCTGGGAGGACCAAGTCTGTAGCGCCCACCGAATCAGGGATACGAATACGACGGTCGGCCAGGCCAACAAGAGAATCACTTCTGCCCAGGCCTGTGGCAGCAAGTGGTCTCGGATCAATTTGCGAATCAGGAAGATGATAATGCCTATGGCAGCTACCAGGGCCAGGAGATTCAGCAGGTAGTAGACCCAGGCATCCATGGGCACGTTCACCCCACCAAACAGCCCCCAATAGGACATGGCGAAGCCCACTCTTTCCCCCCATAACTGACGGAGGGTTGCGGGAGGGTGGCGCCGACCAAGAATATCCAGGAACACGTTCAAGCCCAGGGGATCCCCATAAAGCTTCCAGTTCCTGACAAACCACCAACCCGATATGATAGCAACCAGGCCCACGACGATGAGGCCGCCTTCCAAGAGGGTTCGCATAGAGCGCTGGCGATAGGCGACATAAGCGATAGTCAGGGCTGCCAGCGCCAGGAGGCCGATGGCGCTTTCTTTGGTGAGGATGGCCAGTCCTATGACCAGCCCTAGCAATGCCCAGTTACGATTTGCGATTTGTGATTTGCGATTTGCTATTCTGACCATCATCAGCAGCGCCAGGCTGCACAATGGTACCACCAGGTTGTCGTTGTTGACCGCGCCGCTGATGAACAGGAACATGGGAGTGAAAGCGTTGACGGCCGCAGCGCCAAGAGCCAAGCTCTTCCGGGCAGGGAAGAGCTCCAGAGCGAGCAAGTAGGTCAGGAGTACGGTGGCTGCTCCCAGCAATACCGATAGGAAACGTATGAGATGCACGGCCAGGGCCGTCCCGCGCCAGGGGAAAGCCTCTTGCTGGGAGTGGACGACCAGATTTGTGTTGCCATCCGCGGTCAGCACCCCGCTGTCTACGTGGGGGTTGTGCCACGGCAGGGGCGGGTAGCGAGGTTTCCCGCCGCCCTGGTAGGCATCGGCCGTGTCCACTTCCAAGTCGGTGTCAATCCAGAAAGTGGCCAGCGCGCTCAGGGCGTAGTACAAGGGGGGCTGGCTGCCCTCCTGTCGCCAGGGCTGATCAATGCTGGCATCTTGCACGGGCAGGCCGTTGCCGTCCGCCAGGTGCTTGACGAAGGGATAGTGCCACAGCTCATCGGAGGCCTCAAAGATGGGCGTGACCACGCTGTAGATGGTGCCCAAGACGACAAACATGGCCAGTATGAGGGTGATGGCCCGATGTCGTTTGATGATTCTAAGTCCCCAGTCCATAGTCCCAAGTCCTCAGTCCACTTGCACTGTGGCCAACAGAATGCGGTCGCTGGGCAAGGGGTTTCCTTGCTCATCAAAGGCGGGAAGCCGCAGCATGGTTCCCAAATCGTACATCCCCCCTTCGATCTGGTACTCGCCCAGAGGCGCGGCCGCGTCTACAGTGATCTCGTATTCGTCTATCACCACCTCGCCGGGAAGCCAGCTCGTCGTTGGATAGGTTCCCTTCACGGGAAGGTTGTCTCTCTGTCCCCAGGTGTGACTTTGGGCATCAAGGAAGTGGACGAAGACGGTATAGCTGGTCTCCATTTTGGCCAGAGCTTGCCAGTAGAGAACCATGTGCAGAGTGCCGCCTGGCTTGACGGTAGTCTTGTCGAGGTCGTAGCCCAGGAAGGTCACTTTGTCAGCCAGGTTCGCTCGAAGAGGATGTCGGATCTCGGTTGGCACGGTGAGAAGCCGTTCAGGGGCTATCACCGACAGTGTCGCCAGGTGTTGGAAGTCGGAAGCTGACGCTTGGAGGCTAGAGGTTTGAAGTGTGAGGCTCAAAGTTTGATCCCCCGTTGGAGCAGCGGCATCAATTGCCAGATCGTATTGCCCCTTGGTGACCTCGCCTTCGTTCCAGCGATTGGTTGGGTAGCCTTCATTGGCCAATGGAAACTCTTCCTCAGCCCACACGTTGCCATCGTTGTCTTGCACTTGCAGATGCAGGCGGTAATCGCTTTGTATCGAGCGGAGCGCTCGCCAGAAGAGGATGACTCTCACAGCTTCACCCGCTTTCACCTCAGCGGTCGCGAGGTCGTAGCCCAGGAGTTCCACCTGGCCCTCGAAGTCGTGACGCAAGTGGTGGGGGATGGCCAGTTCCTCGATGGTTGGCGGCACTGTGGGGCTGGTGACGGAGACCGCCCCCAGAGTGTACTCCGTGCCCGCTGGCGCGCCCCTCTCGTCCAGGATGTCCAGACTTTGCAGCGTGTCCACGTGATAGACAACCATCTTCACTTGATAGCGGCCCGGGGGCGTGCCGGCGACTAGAGACAGGGCATGATGCCTCTCGCTGACCTGACCCACTCTCCAGGCATAGGTGGCCAGGGATGCTTCGTTTTCCAGCCATTCATCTGTCTGGCCCCAGCGGCGCCCCTGTTCGTCAGCCAGGCGGAGGGAGAGAGCATAACTTTCCTGCATCTCCGCGCTGGTCTGCCAGCGGATGGTTATCCCTAATTGTTTCCTGTATTCGATTGCGTCCTCGGTGAAGCCGTAGCCGATGAGCCGCAAGCGGTCGCCGAAGTTGACATCGGGCTCTACCTTGATGGGGCGCGAATCCAGGTCCAGGGGAGAGGTGAGGAGATAATTGGAGACGGTGGCGTGGGGAAGCGCCTCTTGGCCAATAAGAAGAGCATGGGTATTCAGTTGGTAGCTGATCCAGCTTCCCACATTGCTCCCCGGATAGGAGACGTACCATAGACGCTGGGGTTCAGTGGACTCTGCTAACCTGTCAGCCGTTTCGGCCCAGTCTTGGCTGTCAGAGATGACATAATAAGTCAACGGTCCTTGATAGTGCTTGGCAAAGGGCGAGGCGGCATTGAGCAAGACGATGTCGTCCGGCTCAGTCTGGCTTTCCAGATAGGCGATCAATTCCTGGTAGTAAGTGTTGCGATATATCCAGGCGTAGTCTACGCCGTGAATGTTGACCACGTGCTCAGGCTTCTGTTCATTGTAAAGAATAGCCGTGGCAGGCGAGTCCTGTTGCACGTCGCTAATGTAGAGGATGGCGTAGTCGGCGGTGGCTAGATTGTGCTCCGTCAGTCCCTCTGTCTGGCCTTTGAACAAGGGGGCGAAACCTGGGATGCCCCCGGTGGCGACGCGGAAGCTTGGTGCGTCCTCTTTCTGATTCAAGTACCTGGCTGCCAGATCCATGCCCTCGCCCCAGCCCACAGGCAAGGTTTGAACAGCCCTGGGTAAGCTGCCAAACAAGGGGCTGTAGTAAGACAAGTAATAAGGGTGATAGGAGATAACGTGTCCAGCCTGGAGCAAGAACAGCAAACTCCAAGCTCCAAACTTCAAACTCGAAACTCTAAACTCTAAACTCCAAACTGCAGATAAGCCCCAGGCGGCCACGATGTCCAGGGCAAGGATCACAGGTAGCATGTAGCGGTCGAACTTCTTCGCTCCTATAGTCATAAGTATAGTGAAAAGGCCGGCATACGCAAGTAGAGCCGCTAAGCTCCCTCCCTTCGACAAGCTCAGGACACCGCTCTGTACCTTCCGTCCAATGAGAAGCAGAGGAAGAGCTATCGCCAAACCGAGCACGGCCAGGGGCGTCGCGCGGAACGCCAGGGCGACCGGGTAGAACCAGGAGCCTGGATCGGCACCGGCTTTTCCCAGGAAGAACTCGGAGGTGGCGTGGGGAGTGGCGGCGTAACCGAAGGCCGTATCGAGCACGCCCTGGACAGTGCCCAGGGGATCAACCCACATGGCCGGCCAGAGGATGAAGAAGGTGAGAGCGGCAGCGAGGCACCAAGTGGCGAAGGAGACGAACAACAAGGAAATCACCCGGCGCAGATTCCGCTCTTTGGCCAGATAGGCTACGGCCAGCAATAGGCCGGCGAAGGGGGCAAGGAAAAGGGCGTAGGACTTGCTGAGGACGGCCAAAGCGGCGAAAGCTCCGGATAAGAGAAGGTATAAGCGCGAGCGATGCTGGCGCAAGTGGACAAGTAGGCTCAGTAACGAGAGGATCATGAAGTTGGCGGCCAGGGCATCAATGTGCAGGACGCGGGAGAGGGCAAGGTGAAACGGGTCCAAGGCCAGCAGGAGGGCGGCGAGGAAGCCAGTCCTAGTGTCAAAAAGCCGCTTGGCGAGGAGGTAGATGCCGACGATGCAAGCCGCGTGCAGCACTGCCGCCGGCAGCTTGGCTGCTGGTAGGAAAGGGGCCAGCTTCCGCAGGGCCTCTGTGTCTCGAGGGTCCAGAGTCGGCAGGGCGCTCAGCCAGACGAAATCGGTCGCAGATCCATAGCCCAGCAAGCGCTGAATCGCAATGCCCGTTGCCCCCGACCACATGGTTAGCACGCCGGGGTGTCCTACCAGGAAGGTTTCGTCAAAGTCCATTCTCTGCAGCGCCGCCAGGAACCTGATGGACCGGTGAGTCCACATGGGCTCGTCCCAGGTGATGAAAGCGTCCAGGTTCGCCACTCGCGGCAGCAAAGCCAGGATGAAGAGAGCCAGAACGACGCATCTTTTTCGCAGAGCGCGGCCTAGCTTCATTGCTCCCCCTTCACTATAATCTCGCCGGAGAGGATCGAGTAGTCGCTCCCTTGGTCGGTCGGAACCCGCTTGACAGTGTGCGAGTCGTACAGTCCCACTTCAATGAGGGCTTGGCCTCGATACTCCATGTCGGTGAACTCCATCTCGTGCACATCGGCGATCACCTCTCCGGTCACCCAACTCGTGGTTGGCCGCTCACCCCCCGCCGGTATCCCGTCGTGCTGTCCGACCAGCCTGCTGTCCCTGCTCAACAGGTGGGTGAAGACGGTGTAGCTGGTCGTGAGAGGATCCTCGCTGATGGCTCGCCAGTAGAGGGTCAGTCGCACTTTCTCACTGGTGGTCGCCTCCGTCCTGTCAAGGTCGTAGCCCAGTAGCTCAGCGAAGCGGTGTCCTGAGGTCGCTTCGCTTATGGTCGAAGGGCCGCCGAAGCGCACTCCCACCTGGTGCTGCATGGACGGGGCTTCGAACGCAAGCCCTGACGTGTCCAACTCCATTTCCCCCAGGACGACGGCTCGACCTGCCACCTCCACCTCCAGCACGGCCTGCCCGACCCGAGGTGGATAGGCAAAATCTCGCTGCTCGAAGACCACCTCCCCCTCGGCCCATTCGGTGGTCGGATAGCGCTCTTCGAAGAGGGTGTTTCCCACCTCGGCCCAGATGGCGTCACCGTGGCGCAGGCGCAGGCGGGGAACGTAGCGAGGGAGTCCATCTCGCAGGGCTCGCCACCGCAGCGTGATATTGACCGCTTCCTGGGGCCGAGCCTTCCTCCTGTTCATGGAGAAGCCTTCCAGGGCCAGGCCGTCGGCAATCTCAGGCTCGTCCAAAGTCTGGAGCGAGAGGTGGCGGCGGGTGCCATAGGGATCGCGCTCGAAGTCGTGCGCCTTGGTCAGCACGACCTCGCCCAGGGGGAAATCGTAACCCGCTGGGTTGCCTGCCGTATTGAGAAACGGCAGCCTCTCCATGGTGGTGGCGTCGTAAACGCCGACGGTGGTAGTGTATGAGAGGGGAGGCGTGCCGAGGGGCACGGGCACGACGTAGTAGTTGACTTCTTCCTGGCCGGGGATCCAGCGCTCGGTCGAAAGGCCCCACCTGGGATTAGTAAGCAGCATGTCGGCGCCTGAGAGGCGGCGTCCCGTCTCGTCCCAAAGGATCACCACCACTTTGTAAGCCCTTTTGGTGGCCTGAACCAACTGCCAACGCAGGGCCAGACAGATGGCGTCGTCGGCTTCCACTTTCCCCTGGGAGAAGACCCCTGTGAGGCGCACGTCCCCAAAGTCGGCCGAGGCCTGCTCAATCGTTGGAAGAAATGTGGCTCGCTCCGGCTCATAAATCCTCAGGCTGTAGCCCTTAAACACCTCCCCGCCTGCAAATCTCCCGCTCATCTCCAGCAGCAAAGGCAACAGGCCGGGCTGATCGAGGGGAGTGCCGAAAGGCCAGACGAGGAAGACCCTTCTCTTCCCTCGCAGGGACTCATTGAGCGAGGCCACCACTTGCGCGTCGTCGGGGTCTATCATGGCGATGGGCGCGTCTCCGGTGTAATAATACTCCACGGCGTAATCAATAGGGTGGACGATTATAACGTCGCTTCCACTTCCGAGGTCGTCGGTGTTGGCAACGGGCTCCAGGTATTCAACCAGCCCACGCGCATCGTCCTTGAAATAAGTGGGATCGAAGAAGGCGATCCTCAAGCCGAGGGCAAAGGTCGCTGCCAGCGTCAACGCCAGGAATAGGCCTGCCAGCTTGGTTGTCCCTTTTGCCTCGGTGAGGACCACGATGGCACGGCCCGCGAGGACGAAAAGGGGCACGGTGAACATGATGATGTAGTTTGGCGAGAGCAGTGGTTTCCACCACCAAAGGAAGAAGACCATGATCACGGGGACGACAAGATGACAGCAGGTGATCAGAGTCTGACGCCGCCGAGCGTCCACTCTGATGGAAAGCGACAGAGCCACGATGAAGGCCACCGCTAGCAGAGATGAAAGGGGGGCGAAGAGATTATGCCCCCAGAGATGCTTGCCCCCGTTGGAAAAGTGCCAAATGAAGCTCGCTTGCTTGAGAAGGGATATTCTCAGGGTAGCCCCAGCGAAGGCAGGCTTGGGTGGTCCTGCGGCCGTCCAGCTTCTTATGACCATCCAGGCCCAGGGCACGCAGGCTACAGCCGCCAGAGCCTGGCTGGAAAGCCAATAGCGGGAGAAACCAGGTTTTTTCTCTATCCCGTGATTCCTGACGCGTAGAGAGCACCCACAATTATGCGCGCTTTGGGTACGGATTCCAAAAACCTGGTTTCTGATTGCCATCAGCCACAGCGCCGCCAGGAACAGGTTCATGTAGACTACAGCGAAGATGGAGAAGTAGTGAAGGTGCAGGCACAGCACTTCTACCACGGCCAATTCGAGCCAATGCCTCCAGGTCAACTCCTCCCCTCGCGCCAGTTGATATAGCTTGAAGATGATAAACAGATAGCACAGGGGCAAAAAGGCGTATGTGCGTATCTCTTGTGAGTATACGACATAGAGTGGGCTGAAAGCGGCGATGGCCGTTGTCACCAGGGCGGTCCTCGTTCCGAATGTCTTGCGGACCACGGAGTACAGCGAGGGGATGAGGAGCACGCCGGGGAAAAGCGAGAAGAGACGGGCGCTTAGCTCGCTGGGGCCGGCCAGCTCCGTCCAGAAGCGCAGCATGATGAAGTAGAGGGGCGGGTGCACGTCGCTGGCCCGGTTGGCGAGGATGGCAGGGATGCTTGATGTGGCCAGGTAGAGACTGACCCCCTCATCTCTCCAAACGCTCTGGTAGTCAAGGCGATAGATGCGCAGGGCGAAGGCGATGAGAACCAGCAGATAGGGCAATGCCTTGGCGGCCGTGGTGACCACCGAGGCCGACCTATTCGCTTTTCCAGCCGGGAGCGACAGCCGAGTGCTCAAGTTCGACCCTGCCAAGACTATCTTCTCCTAATCCCCCACGATTATCGTGGGCTCTAGCAGTACGCGGTCTTCCGACAAGCGTCCTCTATCCTCATCTACGGCTGCTAATCGCTTCATTGATTCGAGCAAATACATCCCCACCTCGATCCTGTACTTCCCCGGTGGCGTATCGGGCCTGACCAGAATCTCATACTCGTCCACAATGACCTCTCCCTCAAGCCAACCAGTGGTGGGGGCCTCTCCCGAGCAAGGCAGATTGTCCTTTTGGGCCCCAATGTACCCCTGGGCGTCAATAAGATGGGTGAAGACGGTATAGCTGGTATCCATCTTCGCTCGGGCTTGCCAATAGAGGGTGAGGTATAGAGTCCCTCCGGGTTCAACTTCTGTTTCTCTCAGGTCGTAGCCCAGGAAGGTTATCTTATCACCCAGATTGATCTGCATGGGGTGTTGAGCCTTCATGGGGTGTTGACCCTTCTGGTATATCTGATGACGAGCACCGTATGATTTCACTAAGTGATAATTTGCCTTCACCCATCTAACGTACCCCGGCAACTTGGCAAGACGGTCGCTCCAGAGCAGGACAACTTGGGCATCATACTTCTTAGATACCTCTATGAGTTGATTGGCAGTGAGATACTCGCTCTGTATTCTCTTAAAGGAAGTGTCACAAAGCAAAGGGGGCACTCTCCTCCTCGCCCGGAAGGCGATCATCTGCTCATCAGTGATGACAAAGTCGTTAGGATTGGTAACCGCGCTGATGAAGCGAACCGCTTCCTCGCCTATCTCCGTCTGCGGGCCAACGGAGAGTCCCACGTCTCTCTTGAGCGTTGCAGGCAAAGCAGAGGAGTAGAAAGCTACAGCACAAAGGCCCATTAGAAGGGGTAGCATCCTTTGAGAAGCGATTGGAGCGGCTAGACGGCGCAGGCGATCCCAGACATCGCCAATTGCAACTCCCCCCAGAACGGCTGAGGGCAGGAGTAAAACGATCAAGTGGTGGCGGGGCCACAGGGGCGAATGGGTGAGCAACCCGACTGTTGCGAGGATGAGCCAGATGATGATGATCATGCCGCCCGCACGCCGCTTTGCCAGAAGGAGCAAGCCCCCAAAGGTAGCCAGAGACAACAAGCCATAGTTCTCATCAAGATAATTCCAAATCGCTTGCCAATTAGAGGCCACGTTTAGAGGAAAAGCTTTCTTTGCTTGCAGGGGGAAGGCCAACATTTGATCATACAGGTACTGCGGGTCGTAAATCAGCAAGCAAAAGAGGACAGGTAGGGCAATAGACGCGGCCAGGAGTCCTATTTCTTTGACAAAATCCATTCGTGATTGGGGCACATCACCCCTTGAGAGCCGCCAGAAAACAAGCAGAGCTATTGGTATGAAGGCGGGAAACGCGTACAGTTTTATCAGCAGGCTCGCGGAGAGGGCCAGACCGCTCAAGACTAGCCACCTCCTCTCCCTGGAACGCAGGTAATAGAATGCCAAGGCCATGGCGAGCGCTGCCAGGCTGGCAGAGGGAAGGTCTGCCATTACAGCTTTAGACCAGAGGAAGAAGTCAGGGGTGATCGCCAGCAGGGCGACAGCAGCGAGCCCAGCCAAGCTTCCTCCTAACTCTCGAGCCATTAATGCCACTGCCAGGAGACCGATCGTGGCATACAGCACCATCAAGGCACGTCCTGTGGCCACCGAGATCCCCCCTAGTCTGAAGGCCCAAGCGATGGAGGAGATGAAACCGGGAGGCTGGGCAAAGAAAACCTCGGAGTAGAGACGGTAACCGGAGTCCACCTCCCAAGCCGACACAAGAAATACCCCCTCGTCGTAGTCCCAGGAAAACCCTTCCAAGTGATTGACCTGCCAGAAGAAGAAGAGAGCAAGAAGACTTGCCAGAGCCAACCACTCATAGGGAGCGTTTCGCCATACGATTCGCTTACGCATTTGTTCCCTCCCCTACCCAAGGAACTCTCTTACTACATAGATTGGCTTATCCAGCGTCTCGTAGTAGGTACGCACCACCAGCTCTCCCAGAAGCCCCATGCTTATGAACTGCACACCCATCACCATCAGCAATATCGCCAGCAGGAGCAGCGGCCGGTCGCCAATGTCCTGGCCCAGGGCAAACTTGACGAAGGATAGATACAGTCCCAGCCCGATGCCCACCACAAAGCTTATCAGCCCCATTCCGCCGAAGATGTGGATCGGCCTGGTGGAGTAGCTCAGCAGGAAGCGCACTGTCAGGAGATCCAGGAGCACCCTGGCGGTGCGGGAGAGGCCATACTTGGACTTGCCGAAGCGCCGGGAGTGGTGACGCACGGGTACTTCCGCCACGGATACCCCCATCCAGTTGGCGATGGCGGGGATGAAGCGGTGCAATTCGCCATAGAGCTGGACGTTCTTCACCACTTCGCGGCGATAGGCCTTCAGGGAGCAGCCGTAGTCGTGCAACTGCACTCCGGTCACTCTTGAGATGAGCCAGTTAGCGATCATTGAAGGGAGCCGGCGGGTCAGGAAGGGGTCCTGGCGGTGCACCCGCCAACCGCTGACCACGTCGTACCCCTCCTCGATCTTCGCCAGGAGCAGGGGGATGTCGGCGGGGTCATTCTGGAGGTCAGCATCCATAGTGATCACCACCTCGCCCTGGGAGCGGTCGAAGCCAGCCGCGAAGGCTGCCGTCTGCCCGAAGTTGCGGCGGAAGCGTATCACCTTGAGGCGCTCGTCGTCCTCATGCAGCCTCTTGAGGACATCGAAGCTCCTGTCGGTGCTGCCATCATCTACGATGATGATCTCATACTCTCGACCTGCTCCCTCCAGGGCGGCCTTCAATTGTGCGTAAAGCGGCTCTACGTTCTCCTTCTCATTATAGAGAGGGATGACAATGGATAGATTCATCTACTTTTACCTCTGCAACCCTCCCGCAGGCTGCGCAGCCTGCGGGAGGGTGGTTTTGGGTCTCGGCCTACGGGCCGAAGTCCTTGAGCACCAATGGCAAATAGACACTGTAGGCAGACGTCGCCGTGGATGTGGGCGTGGCAGTGTCGGTCGCCGTAGGCATGGGCGTGGGGGTGGCCGTTGGCGTGCTGGTCGGCGTTGGAGTTAGCGTGGCTGTAAGTGTTGGCGTGAGGGTCGGTGTCGCCGTTGGTGTCTGCGTGGGGGTGGCCGTTGGCGTTGAAGTTGCTGTACCTGTTGACGTTGATGTAGAAGTCGGCGTAGGTGTGGGCTCTTCTGTGATGCGCAAGATGAGGATGCCACCATCGTGATCGGCGACGTAGGCGTAGGCCGGCCCTGAGCCTGGCGAAGGGTCTCCAATGACGTGGACACCCTTTGCCAAGCCAGCAGTGTCAAAAGCACCAACTTCGGTGGGGTTTGCCTTATCAGCAACCGAGATGACACGAAGGCCAGCACTATAGTCAGTGACGTAGGCGTAGTCTCCCACGACGTGAACGCCATACGCATAACTGGTTGTGTCGAAGAAGCCAACCTCGACGGGGTTCGATTTGTCAATGATCGAGATGACCCGCAGTCCGTTCTCCCGATCGGCGACGTAAGCATAGTCGCCTACGACGTGAACGTCGCGTGCCTGGCCAGCCGTGTCGAAGAAGCCTGTCTCCGTAGGATTGGCCTTATCCAAGATGGAGATGACACGGAGACCACCTTCGTCATCGGCGACGTAGGCGTAGGCCGTTTCCACTTCCGAGTCCCCGACGACGTGAATGCCCCTTGC
>CAYWWC010000028.1:0-5297 GCA_964461615.1 uncultured Anaerolineae bacterium | reverse complement strand
GACGTGAATGCCCCTTGCGCCGGCGGGCGTGTCGGAGAAGCCAACTTCCACAGGATTGGCCTTGTCGGCAATCGAGATGATACGCAGGCCATCACCCCAATCGGCGACGTAGGCATAATCACCAACGGCGTGAACGTCACTTACCAAGCCAGCCATGTCGAAGAAGCCAGCTTCTATAGGGTTCTCCTTGTCGGCAACTGAGATGACACGAAGGCCCTCGGCATTAGCGGCGACGTAGGCGTGGTCACTAACGACGTGAACACCATACGCCGCGTCGGGTGTATCGAAGAAGCCAACCTCGGTGGGGTTGGCCTTGTCGGCAACGGAGATGACACGAAGGCCGCCGTAGTTATGGGCGATGTAAGCATAGTTCCCTACGACGTGAACGTCCCTTGCATAACCAGACGTGTCAAGAAAGCCAGTCTCCAAAGGGTGTTCCTTGTCGGCGACTGAGATAACTCGCAGACCTTCATCCCAATTGGTGACATAGGCATAGTCTCCGATGACGTGGACGCTATTTGCCGAGCTTGGCGTATCTAAGAAGCTGACCTCGGTGGGGTTGGCCTTGTTGGTGACTGAGATGACACGGAGGCCCGCGCTTCCAGCAGCCGTGTAGGCGTAGTCCCCTACAACGTGGACGCCATTTGCTGGGCCGGGTGTGTAGAAGTAGCCAACCTCGGTTGGATCTTCCTTGTCGGCGATCGAGATGACTCGAAGACCCCGCCAGTCATCGGCCACGTAGGCGTAGTCACCAGCCACATGAACGTCCTGTGCATAGCCTGTGTTGAAATGGCCCACCTCGGTGGGACTGCCTTTGTCCGCGACCGAAATGACCCGCAGGCCCCCTTCCCCGACGACAACATAGGCATAATCTTCCATCACCTGGACGCCCCTCACGATGCCGGGTAGCACGTCGGTACGTCCTATCTCTGTAGGGTTGGCCGGGTCGGAGATGTCCAGGATGACAAGCCTTAATCCCTCCCCGATGTAGGCATAGCCCCCTGCCACGTGGACGGCGTAGGTGGATCCACTGAGCTGCCCCACCAACTCCAGCGCCACACCGTTCTGAGCGCTCGCGGGCAGAAGGGCCAGCCCAGAAAGGGAAGTGTCAGCCAGAATGAATGAAAGGCTGATGACGACCGGGACAATCTTCCAGAGATCTTTCTTTTTCATCTTTCCCTCCGTTTATCCGCTTCTCATCCGCTGCCAGGCAACCTGGGCCTGCGGCCCTCGACGACCAACTTCTCCGCTAGATGCGAGCCGATGAAGCCCGCTGCTCCGGTGATTAGGCATTTTAGGTTCATCCTCTATCCTCCACATACCCTCGCGCCCCCTCGAAGACGTACAGCGCCCCGCCGATCAAACCGGTGGCCACGTTCAGGGCGTAGAACAGTAGGGACATGGCCAGGGCCAGGGGTGCGGAGACGCCCGCCTGGGCGAAGAGATAGACGTATCCCCCCTCTCGCACGCCCAGCCCGCTTAGCGAGATGGGTAGGACCAGCAAGAAAGAGATGAGCGGGATGAATAGCAAGAAATATGAGAGGGAAATCTCCAGCCCCAGGGAGAGGGCGATAAGGTAGTTGACGGCGATGAGCAAAACGTTGAAAACGAGGGAGACAGCCAGCGCGCCGCCGATGGCTCTGGGGCCGCAAGCGTATACCGATTCGTAGAGTTCTCTGAGCCGCTTTACCTTGGCCATGATCCTCAGCAAGCCCCACCTCTTCAGCCAGTCCCGCCGCAATACCAGGCCCAGTCCAGCCCAACTCCCCAGGCTGAGGAGCACGATTACGGCTGCTACATTGGGAGCGATCAAGTCATAGCTAAATGGGAGCGCTAGCAAGGCGATCAGAAAGAGCACCAGGAGGCCGGTCCCTCGGTCCAGCAGCACCGTGCCGACGGAGTCTATAGGTCTGCCACTCTGCTTGGAGAGTTCGTAAACCCGCACCACATCCCCTCCGATGCCAGTGGGCAGGATGTTGTTGAAGAAGGTCCCTATGAAGTAAAGCGCGGTTAGTTTGCTCAGGGGGAGGTCCATCTTCAGTGCATTGAGCAGGATACGCCAGCGGTAGGCTCTGACGACGATGCCTGCCAGGTAGAGCACGAAAGCGGCTGCGAAGTAGGAGAACCTGGCCTTTCTCAGCGTTTCGAGGGTCTGCTGCCAGCCCACTTGCTTGAGTAGAATAGCCAGCAGGGTCAGGCTGAAGCAGACCTTGAGTAGATTCAGTAGCCTGTCTTTTTTCATCCAGCGCTCCCCCATCTTCCATCTCCTTGCTTCTTGATGCTTGATGGTGTGCGTTAGCTCGTGATGACTACTTTGTCTCAGGCACGATCTTTGAACCGAACCTGGAAGCGTAGACCTTTGTAAAGACTGCGCCAAACAAGAAGATTTGGGCGATGTAGTAAAACGCGATCAGTAGAACCGCTAGAGCTCCGGCGGCTTCAAAGGCCGATCCGGTATTGCTATGCGTCAGATAGAACCCCACCAACCATCCGCCGATGCTGACCAGCAATGCTGTTACCGCTGCGCCAATCCAGACATCACGCCAGGCAATCTCTACATCTGGCAGAACCTTGTAGATCAAGGCAAACGAGATCGTTGCCAGTCCCACCATGGAGACAAAGTTAGTTATTGGCACATGGCTGCCCCAATCAAGGAATGAGGCCAATACGGAGACGGCAATGCTGACAAATGTCGCCAGCACAAGCAAGTGGCCAACACCGATTGCCATCACAAATGCTAACAGGCGATTCTTGATGGAGGCGATAATCCCGTCGCGCGACGCGAGTGGAACTTCCCAAATGGTATTGAGCGCGTATTGTAACTGGACAAACAGCCCCGAAGCGGCATACGACAGCACTCCGAAACTGATAAGGGAAGTCAACGCCGTGCCGCCTGATGCGCGTTGTGAAGCGTTGACCACGATATCCTGGACGAATTGGGCTGTCTCTGGGCCCAGTGTGTCTTCAAGCTGCACGAACAGTTGGCTGGCCGTGGCCGGTTCGTCAATAAATAGGCCGGCTACGGTGAGCGCGATGAATATCACGGGCGCGAACGCAAACATCCCGTAGTAGGCCAGAGCCGCCGCCAGTTGAGGTGGATTCTCAGTGCTCCAGGCGAGATATATGTCTTTCAGGAATGTCCGCAATTTCTTCATAAAGCGCTTCTGTCTTCTCGGCGATCTTCCCCCAGGTGAAGTCCTGGGACAATCTGGTAGCTCCCTCGCCCAGGCGGCGCCGCAGCCTGGCATCGTCGGCCAGTTTGGCTATGGCCTCGGCCAGTGCGACGGGGGCATCGGGGGGAACGAGGAGGATGTTCTCCCCGTGCCGTAGCTCGGGCACGTCAACTCGTGGTCGGGTGCTGACGATGGGAAGGCCGTGGGCCAAGGCCGCCATGAAGCTGCCTCGTCGGAAGGAGGCCCCATCCCGGTAGGGGAGCACGCAGATGTCGGAGGCCAGCAGGTTAGCCGAGACTTCGGGCCGGGGGGTATAGCCTGTCCAAAGCACCCTATCCGTCAGGCCCAGCTCTTCGATCAAACCTTCGATCTTCTTCAGATAGGCCACGTTGGTGGGATCGCTGGAGCCAGTCTTGCCTCCTATCATCAATAGCCGCGGATTGGCAGAAAGACGCGGATCATTCATCAGTTTGTGCAAGGCTTGGATCAGGGTTTCGCCGCCTTTGCTCTCGTTGAGGAAGCCGAAGTAGGAGAGCAAGAGGTCGTCGGGTTTCAGTTCCCAGCGAGCTCGCCAAGCCGTTCGATCATAGCCTGCTGGCAGCTTGGGGCTGATGTTGGAGCCGATGGGGATGAGCGATAGGGAATGGATGAATGGGTAAGCTGACAGCCTGGCGAAATCCTCGGCGTTGGTGGCGATGACGGCATCGCTCCAGCGGGCCAGGGCAAGATTCACCCACCAGCGCAGGCGACCAGCCTTGGGAAAGAGATAGGGCGCCTTCAGATCGTGGAAGGTAACGACTGTGTGAGGACGGAGCTCTGTGCCTGTCCGCAGTCGCAGTGGCAAGAGGTTGATCGCGGGATGCATCCCATAAGCGGCTGTTTGGTACTGGATGTTTAGGATGTCGAAGTGGAGTGCGTCGTGCAGGCGGCTGATGTCGCGCCAACAGTCCCAGCCCCAGCCGCGGATGCTGCGATGGACGATGGCTCTCGCTAGTGGGTTTCGGGTTTCGAGTTCTGAGTTCTGAGTTTTGGGTTGCGTGTTGTGTTTGGCACTGGTGAGCAGGTGCACTTCGTGGCCTAGGGCGACCAGGGCCTTACCCAGTTCGTGGGTGAAGTCTCCCACGCCGCCTTGCATGGGCGGGAATTCGCCGGTGATCAATCCGATGCGCACAGTTCTACTCCGTTACCTCGATCACTGTTAATGGCACCCGATCCTCGTGCTGACGAATGCCCTTATGGTAGGCCGGGAGCCGGCCTGAGCCATCAGGCTTGTACAGGCCAGCCTCCAGCGAATACCGACCTGACTGTAGGTCGGTTGGCAGGGTGAGGAGCCGGGAATCAACTACGACCTCGCCCGGGTACCAGGTGTAGGGAGGGCGGGTGCCGTGAAAGGGCCAGCCGTCGGACTGAGGACCCAGGTTGCCGTCGGCGTCGTACAGGTGGAGGAAAACCTTGGCGTCACTCTGGGTCGGCACGGCGACCTGCCAGTAGAGTGTCACCGGCACCGCATCGCCGGGATGCCACTTTCCCGCTGATAGGTCGAATCCTAGTAAGTAGAGCTCCTCATCGAACATGACACTTACGCGCTGCTTGATTTCTACCGGCGCAGCCTCTGGCTCGCCTTGCAGGAACCAGTAGTAATAGGGAGCGTAGTGGCGGAAGTCCGGGTTGGACGCATTCACCTGGAGCACAATACGCGTCCGGGAGTGGATGATCGCCCCCGCTGGTACCCGGAAGAGTGTCTCCAGCCACTGACCGGGTAGGGGGGGATAGGTCCAGCGCCCCACGTCATGTCCGTCCACCTCCACCCGCACCGCTCCGGCTTCCCGGGCGTGCAACCGCGCCACGATCCACAGCGACTCGCCTGACTTGGTCGCCACATCGAAGGACATGCCACCAGTCAACAGCCGCCCGCCATCCAGCACTTCACGCTCAGGGAGGACGCGATATGTTAATTGTTGCACCTCGGTGGGAAAACCGGGGCGGCGGACATTCTGCCACCACTCCACGCCATGTGCCGCTTCATCATCCAGATCGGCCGCATCCAGCGTGTCCACCAGACTCAAACCAGCCGTGCGCGCTAGGACGTCGGGCTGGTAGAACCGCTCCCCGCTATCAACCAAG
>CAYWWC010000027.1:0-24998 GCA_964461615.1 uncultured Anaerolineae bacterium | reverse complement strand
CCTTAAGTGAATTCAGAATCCGGAGTGCAGGCGCAAGCCTGCCAGGGCTTCGCCGAAGCGGACTTGCGTCCGCACTCTATTTCCCACCTACTGCTACAACTTGCTCCAAAAGCGTTCGCGCTCCGTCTAAAGGCAGTCAGCCACGAAATCGGGGCGAGGACGCCCCTCCGTAGCAGGGGAAAGGCTCCCCATCTCCCCACCTCCCCTGCTCCTCTGCTCAAGGCTATCGCTCCCGCCCCACGTCCCGGTGTGGATCATTCACGTCCACATACTCTACCGGCGCCTCTTCGGGCACTGGCGGTGCACAGTTGCTATTTAGCCCCTCACGACACCAGGGCGGCCGGTCGTACTGGTCTTGGCTCCAGCGGGCAACGACGAGGGGCAGGTACACTGCATGGTCGCCGCCCAGCGCACGGCCCTCTTCCTTCGGCAATGTACCTGGGAACTCCTCGTAGTCTTCAACGAAAACCTGCTCCCCATGCAGCGTAACTACGTTGGCCCGATACACCGGGTTTCCGCCGTCGTTCCCGGAGACGATAAAGCTGATGAACACTTCGTCGGAGAGGCCGGGCGACCAGCCCTGCCGCCGGCGCAGGTCAATGTTGGGGAAGGTGTCCCGCAATGTCTCAGGATCGTACTCGAACAGGAAATAGCCCAGGGTCGGGTATAGCTCACCGGTCTTCAGCACCCAGCCTGGCATGGTGATGGTGTAGCGCAACACCGTGTCTGTCCAGCCTTCGGGAACGGGGACCAGCGTGCGCACCGGCTTAACGTTCCAGTCATCCTCCAACTCCACCCAACCAGGCACTGGCAGATGGACGGTCGCTCGCGGCTCCCCCGAATCCACCACGTAGAACTGGTAGCGGCCTGACTCCGTCCCCAGCACTCCACCGGTGGGATAGGGTGGATCCACCGGCCCAGCCGAGGTCATCCCGTCGTGGGTCACGGTCACGTCCACCGTCCACACCCCAGCCTCGTCCACCGTGAAGTCGCCCGACGGGTCGTAGAAGTAACCGATCTTGTTGGCCCGACCGTGAATATCGTGGGCTACTTCACCGGGCGAAGTGACCACCACGTCCACCCGCGAGGCCAGCGGCGGCGCTATCTGCCCGGCAAAGGCGAAGGTGTCACCCACCTCCAGGATAGCCCCAGGCTTCACGCCCGTAGGCTCGATGAACAGGTCAATCTCCTCGCCCTTAACAGTGAGGAGGGGGCCGCCGCTAGGGCCGCCTGCTGCTCCCTGGAAGGGCGGCATGACCCGCGACCCGACCGGGTCGTTGTTGCGCAATTCGACCCATAGCGACCCGTAGATGGCGTATTGGTTCCAGCCCTCGACCAGGTCTCGCAAGACCACGCCGCCGAAGTGCCACTTGAAGTCGTTGGGGCGCTCGCCATCCATACCCATGCCGATCTGCGAACTGTGCCGGTTGCCAAAGAGCCAGATGGGGGAGTGAACTGAGTCCTCTGTCACCTGCTGGTGAACACTCATCCCTGGCCGCTGGGCTACCCGGTAGGCGTAACCCCATTGCTCTATGGGGTTGAGGGTGTAACCTGGATCGCTGAAGCCAGCGGCCACGCTGAACAGCGGGGTTTCACCCATAGCGATGCGGTTCTCGAGGTTGCCTGGCCCGTCATGGGAGGGGTAGACTAATGCGGCCCGCTCGCGCAGCGCCTGGGTGATTGTGCCATCAGGGTCCTGGAAGGTGATCTTGGCAGCGCTACCATCGTCTTCGGCGGCCCAGGCAATATCGCCGCTGGCGAAGGGGAAGTTCAGGTGACCACTTTCCACCTCCGTCACGGAGCGGACGAACCACTGGGTGCGCGTGTAGGATTGGTCAATACCCCGTCGGCCGTGGGCCACCAGCCGCGTGTCGGGTGTCTCCACCACGTTGCCCCACGACTGGCTGCCAACCCACACCACGTCGTTCTCGTCGGTGTAGACGGCGGTGACGTCAACGCGGTATTCACCCGGCGCGTCGAAAACGAACTGTGAACCATCGCCAGGGTGGAAATAGCCGAAGCGATCAGCGCGGCCGGTGATGGTTTGGTCCAAGACGTCGGAGGTGTCTGAGTTGCGGTACAGGTGCAGCCGAACGGTCACATCGGCTGGGATGCCCGGTGAGAGGCGCAGGGTGGGCGCCAACGTGTCTCCTACCTGGAAGGGAGTCCCAGGTATGGCGCCAGGATGTATGTGTATCTCACGGCCCACCATCACCTGGTAGGAGCCGCCACCGGTGTAGGTGTTACCCCAGATGTCCTCAATGGTTCCACTCATGGTGATGACGTGCTGGCCGTACTGAGTGAACTGGTAGTCGAACTGACCGGAATTGGTGATCAGTTGATACATGTCGCCCACGCTGCCGGAGCAGCCTTCGTAGTGGCTCCCGTTCAGCATGACCGGGGTGCGGCTGGTGGATTGTGCGAAAGGCGCCGTCCCCAGGGCATCCACGGTACCATCCGGCTTCTGGACGGTCACGTCTAGTTGTCCTGACGGGAAGGCGAAGGGGACGAAGGGCTCATAGGGCAGAGAGTGATCGCCCATGGAGACGAAGGGCACGAAAGGCTCCAGCCGGTAGGTGACGGGTACATCAGAGCGCGCATCCGAGCGGGGCACGAAGAAGTCGTCAGCCTGGTATATCCTGCGATTGGCCAACTGAGGGAGGCCAGAGTCGTCAGCGGGCATAGCGCCGCGGGTCGCATTGGAGAAGGTGTCGCCTAGAAGCATCCAGGGCAGACGCGGTGTGGACGGGCCACCTACCTTGACCATCGGCCCGTAGGCCAGGTTGAAGCCCCGGTTGAAGCTGGCCACGCCGGCGACAGCCTCATCCACAGCCATGGGGATCTGGCCGAAGTGGAACTCGATGACGGGACGGTACCAGCCGTCCGGCAGCCCCCCCCTCGGTCCCCCCCAACGTTGGGGGGGAAGACGGGAGATAAAGGGTGACATTGAAATCCGCCACCAGCGTCTCGTCGTCCACCAAGTGTTTGTTGGTCAGCTCAAAATAAGCGCCCCAGGGGTTGTACCAGCTCGCCCAACGCTCCACCGGGAAACCGGAGGGGGTCACGAACGTGGAGCTAAACTGGTTGTCTATGCTGTGGGGACGGCCGTCGGCGTCGAAGAACGGGTGCAGCTCCAGGCTGCCGCCCAGGTAGACCTGTACCGGATCGGCACCAGGAGGGATGGCAGTGGAGGTCACGGTCAGGGTGCCCGACGCGGTGAGAGCAAGAGGAGATGACGTGGAGAGGGCGAGACGCGGTGAGGGAAGGGCAGGTTCAGCGCCGGCCGAGTAGGAGCGAAGCGACGTATCGAGGCCAAGCGGGTTGTCGGTAGAGCCGCTTGCTTGGTTTCGATACGCTACGCTACTCAACCGGCGCTCGCTTTCCCAGGATTTGGATATGTCCTGTCCCCATGTCTCTGCGTCACAGCAGCTCCGTGTCACCGCCTCTCTATCTGCCAGGTACAGTTGCAGCCCGCCACCCGCGCTGCCAACCAGCAAGTCGGGATAGTCGTCACCGTCTAGATCACCCAGGGCCGGGGCCGTGTGTTCATCAGGCTGGGCAGCGCCGTACGACCGGGCCAAGAGCGACCAGTCGCCCCCGTCGTTTTCCAGGGCCCACACGCGACCATCCTCATCGCCGACGAGCAGATCCAGGTCCAGATCGTTATCCAGGTCGCCCAGGTGGGGTGCGCTGTAGCTCCCCACGTCAAGTTCTCCATAGTAATCATCAGGAGCCGCCCAGGAGGCGCTGTTGGCCGTGCCGGTGTTTTCGTAGAAGTGGAGCCGACCGTCCCTGGCCCCGACCATCAGATCGTAGTCGCCATCATCGTCCAGGTCGCCGAAGGTCGGTTTGGCGTAGCTCCCCACGTCGAAGCCTTCGTAGTCGGTAGTATCCAGCACCCAGTTGGGACTCGACGGCGAACCGACGTTGCGGAGGAAATCTATGGTGCCGTCGTCTTCACCAACGAACAGATCCAGATCGTCATCGCCGTCGATGTCCACCAGCGCGGGCGCGGCGTGGTACAGGTCGTCTGGGTCAACGGCGGCCACCAAGCCCATGTCCGTCCACTCCGGCTCAGAAAATCCATCTGCATTGTTGCGGAACATGTGCACCTGGCTGTGATATTCGCCGACCAGCAGATCCAAGTCGCCATCGTCGTCCCAGTCGCCCAGAGCGGGCGTCGAGTAGCCGCCCAGGTCGAGCGGGCAAGTATCGTCAACGGTGCGCGCCCAGATGGAGGCGCTGGGAGTGCCCACGTTGGTGTAGGTGCGCATGGGGCCGAATTCCCAACCCAGCAGCATGTCCATATCTCCATCTTCGTCCAGATCGGCGAAGACAGGCATCAGGCCACCGCCTTCCTCGTAGATGTTGGCGTACTGGTGGGTCACCAGCGTCCACGAAGGCGCGGTCGGGGTGCCATCGTTGCGCCAGTGACTGATGTCGCCCCAGGAGCCAACGAAGAAGTCGAGATCGCCATCGTCATCCACGTCGGCCAGAGCCGGCAGTGCCAACCAGCCCATACTGGCTCCCAGGTAATCGTCGGTGACGAACATCCATAGTGCCTCTTCGCGGGTGCCGATGTTGCGATAGAAGACGATGTAACCGTCGTCGTTGCCAATGAAGAGATCATAATCGCCATCAGCGTCTATGTCGGCGAAGGCGGGCATGGCGTCCCAACCCACGTCAATGTCGGCATACTCGTCGGTCACGAAGCGCCAGGCTGCTGTGGTCGGCGTGCCGATGTTACGGAAGAAAGTGATGCTTCCGTCGCCAGTGCCGGCCAGCAAGTCCTGATCGCCGTCGTAGTCAATATCCACGAAGGCCGGCGAGACCCACCAACTGATGTCCATGTTCTCCCAGCGGTCGGTCACGAAGGTCCACCCTCCACTGTCATTTCGATAGTGGAAGATGTGGCCGTTGTGGTCGCCGACGAAGAGGTCCAGGTCGCCATCGTTGTCCAGGTCTGCCAGGGCCGGCTTGATCCAGTGAATACCACCGGAGTAGAGCCCCGGCTCGAAGGTCCCATTCAGAGTGCCGCCGATGACGCGCTGCATGGTGTCCTCGACCACGATTTCGCCCGACGCCGTCCACATGGCCACGCCCGCCCACGGGTTGATGATGCCGGATCCGGCGAAGGGGGTGGGGGGGCTGGCGGACGCGGAGACGCGGAGATGTGGGGACGATGAGGAGGAGGAAATCATCTCTGCATCCCTGAGTCTCTGTGCCACTGTGTCTCCGATCGGCACTTGCAGAGTGGTAGATGCCAGCGGGTCTAGGCTGGAGGCGCTGACAGGGCCAAAGTCGTCCTCGTAAGGCTCGGCGTACTCGATGAAGTATTTGATGTATTCGTGGGAGGGGTCCTGCTTGACGATGAGGAATGAGCCGGGTGGGCCGTAGGCCGTAGCGGAGAAGCTGCCGTCCTCTCCGGCCACGGCGCTGGTCCAGCGGCCAGAAGTCATGTGAGCAATGACGAGGGAGGAGAAGGAGGTAACAGCGCCCGGCGCGCCGGTCACGCTCAGGTAGCCATTGACATCGGGTGTGCCTAGGGCGATGAGGGTGGCGTCGGGGGGCTCGATGCCCGGCAGCGGCTCCGGGGCCACGTTGAGGATGAAGTCGTAATCCGCAACGTCGCCGGAGAGCAAGTCAACAGTGATCCGCGTAGGATAGTATGGGCGAGGCATCTCGTCTGCGCCGATGCTGTAGACATCCGGCGGGAGAACGGTCTGGAAAGTGCCGTCGCGCCAATTGGTCCAGAAGAAGAAACCCTCTTCGGCCGGTGGTGGATTGGTGAGAGCGATGATCTCCGCCCCCCACGGCAGGTAGACGCTATCCCCCACAGACGACTGCACCTCGCCGGAAAAGAGATAGCCGTCCAACACGGTGAAGTCCTGGGTAGTGTTGCTGTTGAAGGGGCCTTCTTCGTAGACCATCCTCTGAGCTAGCCGGGTGTCTACCGGCGGCTCAAGGTAGAAGCGCAGCGAGGTTGGGCCGCTGGTCTGGATGCTGTAGAACCCGTTGCCATCGGTGGTGTCCTCGTCCCACTCGTACTCGCTTTCGCCCCCCACCCAAACGTCCTCGACAGGGAAGCCCTGTGGGTCGCGGATGATACCGGAGACGGTGAAAGTAGCCATATTGGATATTGGGTATTGGATATTGGGCTCAGCCGGAGGGACCGACGCGACAGCGAGTGCCCCTGGGCCAGATCCGACGAGCAGCCCGGCCAAGAGAGAGAGAACCAATGCAGTACAATAGATTCGTTTCACGTTCCCATTCTGTCCCATCATCTCTAACCTCCAATCTCTAATATCCAATCTATCTCTCCCGTCCCACGTTCTGGCTGGGATCATCCATATCCACATACTCCTCCAGTGTCTCTTCGGGCGCTGGCGGGGCGCAGTTGCTACTCACATCCTCCCGGCACCAGGGCGGCCTGGCGGACCGGTTCTGGCTCCAGCGGGCCCTGACGAGGGGCAAGTACACCGCGTGGATGTCGCTACCGGCATCCATCTGATGCTGCTGGCCATCACGAGGTAGGGCGGTGGGAGTGGCCGCAACCTGTGGTTGTCCGTACCCTTCAAAGAGGATCTGCTCTCCGTGCAGCGTCAGGACGTTAGCCCGATGCACTGGGTTCCCGCCCTTGTTCCCGGAGATGACAAAACTGATGAACACCTCGTCGGAGAGGCCGGGCGCCCAACTCTGCGGCTGGCGCAGGTCAATGTTGGGGAAGGTATCCCGCAGTGTTTCGGCATCGTAGGTAATCAGGAACGCCTTACCAGGCGAGGTCAGCTCTCCAGTTTGCAGCACCCAGCCCGGCATGGTGATGACGTAGCGCAGCACCGCGTCCGTCCAGTCCTGAGGCACCGGTACGGTGATCTGCGTCGGCACTATGTCCCAGTCACGGTACATTTGCAACCAACCGGGCACTGGCGCGTTGACCGCCGCCCTGGGTTCTGCCGGGTCCACCACGTAGAACTCGTAGCGGCCCGACTCTGTCCCCAGCACTCCGCCGGTGGGATAGGGCGGATCCACCGGCCCGGCCGACGTCATCCCGTCGTGGGTCACTGTCACATCCACCGTCCATACCCCAGCCTCGTCCACCGTGAAGTCGTCCGCTGGATCGTAGAAGTAGCCAATCTTGTTGGCCCGACCGTGAACCTCGTGCGCCGCCTGGCCGGGCGATGTAACCACCACGTCCACCCAGGAGGCCAGCGGCGGCGCTATCTGCCCGGCGAAGGCGAAGGTGTCGCCCACCTCCAGGATGGCGCCAGGCTTCACGCCCGTCGGCTCGACGAACAGGTCAATCTCTTCGCCCTTGACGGTGAGGAGAGGGCCACCGCTGGGCCCGCCTGCTGCCCCTTGAAAGGGAGGCATGACCCGCGAGCCGATGGGATCGTCGCTGGGCAGCTCCATCCAGAGCGACCCATAGATGGCATACTGGTTCCAGCCCTCGACCAGGTCCCGCAGCACCACGCCGCCGAAGTGCCACTTGAAGTCGTTGGGTCGCTCGCCGTCTATCCCCATGCCGATCTGCGAGCTGTGCCGGTTGCTGAATTGCCAGATGGGAGCGTGGGCCGAGTCCTCTGTCACCTGCTGGTGAACACTGATTCCCGGCCGCTGGGCCACCCGGTAGGTGTAGCCCACTTGCTCCAGGGGATAGAGGGCGTAAGCGGGGTCACTGGGGCCGGCGGCCACGCTGAACAGCGGTGCTTCGCCCATGGCGATGCGGTTCTCAATGTCGCCCGGCCCCCTAATGGAGGGATAACTCAGCGCGGCTCGCTCGCGCAGCACCTGGGTGATTGCGCCATCGGGGTCCTGGAAGGTGATCTTGGCGCCGGTCTTGTCGCCTTCGGGAGCCCACGCAACGTCGCCGCTGGCGAAGGGGAAGTTAATGTGGCCGCCCTCCTCGCCCGTCGTGCTGCGGACGAACCACTGGGTGCGGGTGTAGGACTGACTGATGCCCCGCCTGCCATGGGCCACCAGCCGCGTGTCGGGCGTCTCCACCACGTTGCCCCACGATTGGCTGCCGACCCACACCACGCCGTCCGTGTCGGTGTAGATGGCTGTCACATCCACGCGGTACTCGCCAGGGGCGTCGAAGATGAAGGGCGTATGTCCCTCACCCCAACCCTCTCCCCACAAGGGAGAGGGGGCTTGCTCCCCTCTCCCTGACAGGGAGAGGGGTTGGGGATGAGGGTTGAAGTAGCCAAAGCGGTTGGCGCGGCCAGTGATAGTTTGATCCAAGACATCATTGGGATCCGAGTTCCGGTACAGGCGAAGTCGAACCGTCACGTCGGCCGGGACGCCCGGCGAGAGGCGCAGGGTGGGCGCCAGCGTGTCGCCGACCTCGAAGGGGGTGCCAGGTATAGCGCCAGCATGTATGTGTATCTCCGGCCCCACCACTACCTGGTAAGTACCGCCACCAGTGTAGGTGTTGCCCCAGATGTCCTCAATGGTACCGCTCATGGTGATGCGGTGCAGGCCATATTGATCGAACTGATGGTCGAACTGGCCGGAGTTGGTGATGAACTGGTAGATGTCGCCCACGCTGCCGGAGCAGCCCTCGTAGTGATCTCCGTTCAGCATAACGGGGGTGCGGCTGGTGGATTGAGCGAAGGGCGCTGTCCCCAGGTCTTGTACTGATCCATCGGGTTGCTGGACGGTGACGTGGAGTTGCCCCGACGGGAAGGCAAAGGGGACGAAGGGTTGGTGGGGCAGAGAATGATCGCTCACCGAAGCCAGGGGCATGAAAGGCTCCAGCCGGTAGGTGAAGGGCACGTCGGAGCGCGAGTCGGAGCGAGGAACGAAGAAGGTGTCGGCTTGATAGATCCTGCGGTTGGCCAGTTGCGGGCTGACTGTTAGCGAAGCGGCGTCGTCAGTGGGCAGAGCGCCGCGGGTAGCATTGGAGTAGGTGTCGGCCAGGAGCACCCAGGGCAGGTGCGGCGTAGCCGGCTCGCCCACCTTGACCAGCGCCCCCGGCACCAGGTTCCTGGCCCGGTTGGAGGTGAGTATGCTGGCTACGGTCTCACCCGTGCCGCCGGGGATGTTGCCGAAGGAAAGCTCGAGAGTTGGACAGTACCAGCCCGTTGGGAAGTCATCTGGGAGGTACATGGTGACCTCGAAGTCGGCCTCAATGGTGTGCTCGTCCACCATCCGCTTGTTCGTCATCTCGAAATAGCTGGCCCAGCGGTTGTACCAGCTCGCGTATCGCTCCACCGGGAACCCGGAGGGGGTCACGAGGGTGGAGTAGAACTGGTTGTTGGTGCCGTGGGGACGGCCTTCTGCGTCGAAGAACGGGCGCGGCTCGAAGCTGCCTCCCAGATAGACCGTGTTCGGATCGAAGTCGGGGGGAAGGCCGGTGGAGGTCACGCGCATGGTGCCCGATGCAGTGAGGGCGTCACCCGGCTGGAGCCCTTCCGAAGCCGGCTCGCCGCCACGGTTCAGGTACACCTGCAAGCCGCCGGCCAGGCTGCCAATCACCAGGTCCGGCCAGCCGTCGTCGTTCAGATCGCCCATGGCCGGCGCCGCGTAGTCGTCTGGGCTGGCGGCGCCGTACGCCTGGGTCAAGAGGGTGAAAGCGCCGCCGTTGTTTTCGTAGGCCCATATCCGGCCATCATCATCGCCGATGAGCAGGTCCGGATCCAGATCGCCGTCCAAATCGGTCAAGTGGGGCGCGCTGTAGTCCCCTACGTCAATGCTCTCGAAGTAATAATCTGGGAGCGCCCAGGAAGGGCTGCTAGACGTGCCTGTGTTCTCGTAGAAGCGAAGACGACCGTATTTCTCACCTAGCAGCAGGTCGTAGTCGCCGTCACCGTCCAGATCGCCGAAGGTCGGCTTGGCGTGGGTGCCGACGTCGAAGCCTTCGTAGCCTGTGGCGGTCAGGGTCCAGTTGGGATTCGTGGGAGAACCAAGGTTGGTGAGGAAATCCATCATGCCGTCGTCCTCGCCGACGAAGAGGTCCAGATCGCCGTCGGCATCAATGTCAACCAGCGCAGGAGCAGCGTGGTACAGGTCATCCGGGTCAATGCCGGCCACCAGACCCACGTCCGTCCACCGTCCACCATCCCACTGACCGCCTTCATTTCGCAACATGCGCACCCGCTTGTGATAATCGCCCACCAACATGTCCAGGTCGCCGTCGTCGTCCCAGTCGCCCAAAGCAGGGGTCGAGTAGCCGCCCAGGTCGAGCGGACAGGTATCATCGGCAGTACGCGCCCAGACGGGGCTGCTGGGAGTGCCCAGGTTGGTGTAGGTACGAATGGGGCCGTACTTCCAGCCCAGGAGCATGTCCAGGTCACCGTCTTCATCCAGATCGGCGAAGACAGGAGCCAGCCCGCTGCTGGACTCGTAGATGTTGGCATACCGGCGGGTCACCAGGGTCCAGGAAGGCGCGGTCGGGGCGCCATCGTTGCGCCAGTGGCTAATCTCGTAGTTGGAGCCAACGAAGAAGTCCAGGTCGCCGTCGTCATCCACATCGGCCAGCACCGGCTGGGCCGAGCCGATCACACTGGGTCCCAGGTAATCGTCAGTGACAAGCATCCAAACGGCCTCTTCGCGAGTGCCGATGTTGCGATAGAAGGCGACGTAGCCATCGCTGTTGCCGATGAACATATCGTAATCGTCGTCGGCGTCTATGTCGGCGAATGTCGGCGCGGCGTAGCTACCCACGTCAATGCCTGGCCCTGAGGTCGCTCCGCTTACGGTCGAAGGGTACTCGTCGGTCACGAAGCGCCAGGCTGGCGTGGTCGGCGTGCCGATGTTGCGGAAGAAGGTAATGCATCCGTTGCCGGTGCCAGCCAGTAGGTCCTGATCCCCATCGTAGTCAACGTCCACGAAGGCCGGCGAGGTAGACCAGCTAATATCCATGTTCTCCCAACGGTCGGTCACGAAGGTCCATTTCACATTGTAGATTTCGGATTGTAGACCTGTCCTGAGCGTCGCTCCGCTTACGGCCGAAGGATTGCGGATTGCAGATTGTGGAAGGGACAATTCGAGATCTGAAACCCGTAGTCCGGAATCGGCTAGCCCGTCGTTGCGATAGTGGGTGATGTAGCCGTTGTGATCACCAATGAAGAGATCCAGGTCGCCGTTGCCATCCAGATCTGCCAGGACTGGCTTGCCACGGTAAATCCCGCCAGTGTACAGCCCGCTCTCAAGAGTGCCATTCAGAGTTCCGCTGATGACGCGCTTCAGGGTGTCCGCCGCCGAAATCTCGCCTGTCACGTTCCACATGGCCACGCCGTTATACGGGTTGATGATGCCGGATCCGATCAGGGGGATAGGGAGACCCTGAGACGCGGCAAGGGAGGGAGTGTTCCTGCTATTCTTGCGGCCAAATGTCTCCATGCCACCTACTGGCACCTGGAGTGTGGCGGACGCCAACGGGTCAAGGTTGGTGGAACTGATGACGCCACCGTCCTCCTCGTAGGAGTCAGCGCCATTGATGAACTTGTTGAAGTATCGGTGGGATGGATCCTGCTTGACGATGAGGGTGGAGCCAGGTGGGCCGTAGGCTGTGGCGGAGAAGCTGCCGTCCTCTCCGGCTACCGTGCTAGTCCAGCGACCGGAGTTCATGTGGGCGATGAAGACGGCGGCGAAGGAGGTGACAGCTCCCGGTCCGCCGGTCACGCTCAGGAAGCCGTCGGCATCGGGCGTTCCCAAACTGATGAGAGTGGCATCGGGGGGCTCGACGCCCGGCAGTGGGTCGGGGGCCACGTTGAGGATGAAGTCATAGTCCACTACGTCGCCGGAGCGCAGATCCACCGTGACCCGCGTGGGGTAGTACGGACGGGGCGGGTAACGTACAAGGATGCTGTAGACGTCCGGCGGAAGGATAATCTCGAAAGTGCCGTCGCGCCAGTTAGTCGAGAATGAGAAGTCCTCAGTAAGCGGAGCGACCTCGTTAAGCAGAGCGACCTCGTCGGCCAATGCTGGATCGGTGAGGGCTATGACGTCCCCGCCCCACGGCAGGTAGACGCTTTCCCCCGTGGGCGACTGTACCTCGCCGGAGAAGACGTGGCCGTCCACCAGGGCGAAGTTCTGGATGGTATCGTTGCTGAATGGCCCCTCTTTGTACACACTCCTACGGGCCAAGCGGGTGTCGGCCGGTGGCTCGATATAGAAGCGCAGCCAGGTCTCTCCACTGACCTCGACCCTGTAGAAGCCGTTCTCGTCGGTCGTGTCCTCGACCCACTTATCTTCGGTGCTGACCCCAACCGGGACGTCGGGCACTGGGAGGCCATCTGGGTCGCGAACGATGCCGGAGAGTATGAAGGTGGTTGTGTTGGAAGTTGGCAGTTGGAGGTTGGAAGTTGGATATTGGGTATTGGGTATTGGGTATTCCGTGTTCCGTATTGCGTATTGCGTATTGGTGTTAGTGAGAAGGAGTGGTGTCGCAGCTAGTGTGCTAGGAGCAGGTCCGGGTAGCAACCCAGCTAACAGGCAAATGGCCAGCGTAATGGAACTAATTCGTTTCATTTTCCCATCCTGTCCCGTCATCTCCAACCTCCAATCTCTAATCTCCAATGTCCAACCTCATCAATACGGCAGCGCCTCCAAAAACGCAATCAAATCCGCGATCTCATCTGGTGCGAGGTGCGACGTGATTCCGTGCTGATCGGCTGGGTTCATCGTTACCAACACATCGTACAGGGTCGGGGCCGAACCGTCGTGCAGGTACGGGGCGGTGTGCGTCAGACCACGGATGGTGGGGGTGTCCATCTCAGGGCCGGCTAGCTCTCCTGGCTCGCTCGCTGTGCCGACGTCGTGTTTCTGCCGGTCGGTGTAGAAGGGCGCAGGGTGGCAGACGGCGCACTGGGTGGCTGGCGACTCGAACACCAGCAGGCCGCGCTCCACCTCCGGCGGCGCCGGGCCGCCCGGCGGGATGTCGGGATTGAGCGGCATGGGTATCGAGTCCACAAAAGTGGCCAGGGAGTCCAGCTCCAGCGACTGCCCCACGTTGAACATGCCACGGCCAGGGTACGGATCGCCCTCAATGATCAGCCCAGTGCCGGCCTGGAGGCCGCGAATGAAGTGCTCTTGATCCTGGGTCTCGTCCATGTCGGCCTGCCAGTTGATGGGATAGGTCTGAATCACCCCCAGGAGGCTGGTGGTGTTGCGCGGGCCGAGGCCGGGGAAGTTCCAGGTGCGGCCGTCCAACTCGCCCTCGAAGTGGCAGGAGGCGCAACTGATCCACTGGTCGCGAGTGAGGGCAGGTCGAGCAGAGGAGTGGAACAACTTTTTGCCCTGCAGGTAGATGGGAGGCAAGTAGAAGTTAGTAGAAGCGAGAACTTCCGTCACCTCCGCTGTCGTCGTGTCAATGACCGAGACAGTGCCGTCGAGGGTGTTGTTGACGTAAGCGGTCCCGCCGTTCGGTGAGAGGACGATGCCCCTGGGGTTAGCGCCGACCACGATGTGGGCCACCCCAGTACGCAGCTCAGTTTTGAGGACAGAGATGTCGTTGCTGCCTGAGTTCAGCACCCACAGCTCCGAGCCGTCGGGGGTGAAGGCGGCATCGAAGGGCATGTTGACGGGGACGTCCACCGTGTCCAGGCTGATGAGCTCCGAGGGGAGATGCTGGTTGGTCGTCAGGTCTATCACCGACACCACGGGGAAGATGCTGGTGTCGAAGAGCGGGGCGGGGTTGAGCGAATTAGACTTGATGTGCGGCAGGTAGGCGTGGACTCCTGTCGGATCCAGGACGATGCTCTGGGCCAGGTTACTCGTAGAGCCGGTCGAGATCACCGGACACGCCGGGCCCCAGAGCGCCGCCACTACCATGATGTCCACGATGTCAATGTCGCAGTTGTCATCAATGTCGTAGCGGGGATCGTAGCACTCGTCGTCGCATTGGCAACTCCACCTGCTGGCTACCTGCATTATTTCGACTACAGTTATCTGACCATCGGCATCGAAGTCCAGCGGGCCGCAGTAGGGAACGGTCGCCGGCAGGCCGGTCACGTCAATCACGCTCACCAGGCCGGTCAGGAGGTGGGTGACGTAGAGCCGGTCGGCGGTGATGGCCAGGCCAGCCGGACGGTCGCACACCGCGATAGTGGAGATCACTTCGAGCGTAGCTGTTTCGATGACCGAGATGCTATCCGACCCGGAATTGGCAGCGAAGGCGAAGTCGCCCCCCGTCGCCACGACGACGCCGTACGGCTGCTGCTCAACCTCGATGGCGGCGGCGACGGTCAGCTCGCTCAGGTTGATCACCGACACGGTGTTGGAGCCGCGGTTGGCGACGTAGGCCCTGGCTCTGCCCTCCAGGGCCACCGTCCGGGGATCGTCGCCGACGGTCAGTTCGGCCAGCTTCTCACCGGCCAGCGGGTCTATCACCGAGACACTGTTGGAGTCGGGATTGACGACCAGCAGTCGGCTCCCGTCGTCGGTGATGGCGATGGCGGAACTGGACTGCTTCACAAACTGGTAGGTCTGAAGGCTGGCCTGGCGGGGGGAGATGGCCAAGAGCATCAAGAAGATAGTGAGCGATGCGAAGTACAGATAGCCCCTCCGGGAGCGTTTCCGCGCTCTACGCCACCGCGTTTGCCAGGCGATCAGGGTGCGAGGTGCGTTATCCATGGACACTCCCTTCTCTGTGAAAGCTTGGCAGAAAAAAAGCGTGCTGCCACAGGGATATGCTAGGACAGCACGCTTTGTATGCTCCATCTTCGGTAACCCGGCTGTCCTATTAGTAGATGGTTGATAGCAATTCGCTATGCGCTATCAACCATTAGCTAACGTAAACCCGTGGCTTTGCGCCCCCACCTTTCGATGGGTTTGCCTTTATCGGTAGAAACTGAGTTGATGTTACATTTTCCGCGAATAGCATATCACAAAAGCGGGCAATTGTCAAAGCTTCGCAGCCTTGGATCAACTCAGACCTGTAGGTGATATTCTCTCAGTACTCCCCGACTCGTATATGCGCCCGTGAAATGCCTAAAATACATTTTAGCACACAATCCGGACTTATGGAATCTCCTCTCCGTGGGTGAGTTCTTCACTCTACATTGATCACACAATCGGGCTGTGGTGGGTGAAGGAAGCGTGAAAACTGCAATCGTTCTTCTGTTTTCGCCATACCAGCAGTTGAAGTTTTTGCCATTCTGACTTATAATTGCAGTCGTAACTCGTTGAATGAATGGAGGCAGGTATGAACAAATTCGATTTTCTACTGGTTGGCGTCGGAGGGCAGGGGGTTCTCCTGGCCAGCGGCATTTTAGCCGAGGTAGGCATCAGGGCCGGCTACGACGCCAAGAAGTCAGAGGTGCACGGTATGGCCCAGCGAGGGGGAAGCGTGGTGAGCCACGTGCGCTGGGCCAAGAAGGTGCTGTCACCCCTGATCGGCCTGGGGGAGGTGGATTACCTCCTGGGGCTCGAGAAACTAGAGGCTCTGCGCTACATCGAGGTGCTCAAGCCGGGAGGCACGGTCATCGTCAACGACCACCGCATCCCCCCCGTCTCCGTGAGCTCTGGCAATCATGAATACCCTGATGACCAGAGAATGCGGCGCGTGTTGAGCGAAGTTGCCGCCGGTGTCCACTTCGTGCCCGGCGTCGAGCTGGCCGAGGAACTGGGCAATGCCCGGGCCAGCAATGCAGTCATGTTGGGCGCTCTCTCCAAATTCCTCGCGATTGATCTGGATATCTGGCTTGAAGTCATCACGGAGCGAGTGCCTGAGAAGTACGTGGCATTGAATCGCCAGGCCTTCCTAAAGGGAAGAATGTAATTGTAGGCATTCCGTAGGGCAATCGTAGGGAAAACGTCTAGCAAGAAAAATCAAAAGGTGGTATCATACAATCAGGCATGGTTCATCAAAGACGATGAGCAGTGCACCTTGCTAAGAATGGGCCATGCCGTCCAATTTCTTCTCCTCCTTTTGATTGAGGGCCAGGGATGAATGTTCCTGGCCCTCTTGGTTTCTCCGCTTTGGACAAACAGGAGCAAGTGGCCAGAAACCAGGTTTTTGAATCCCCTGCTTCCAAGACATTCGCAATTGCACACACTCTCGACGTCCCGACAAGCATCTTCGAGCGAAAAACCTGGTTTCTCTCACTTTATGCCGATTGCGCGTCGAAGCTCCGCCGTGCCCGCCTCCAGGTGCGGATAGGCGAACCAAGCGGTAGCCAAGCCAAAGAGGCTACCGGTGATGGTACGCAGTTGCCAGGTACTCTCGTATGAAGTGAGGAGTTGGACGAGTCCGTCAACTGCCCAGGGGGCGAGGGAAATGAGATAGCGGGTAAAGGTGAGGGGCTTGAGGCGGTGGCGCACCAGCCCAAAGACCATCCCTGACAGCAATATCGAGCCATACATGGCCGTATCGCGTTGGCAATAGGCCATCTTGTAGCCGAGGGCTGGGTTGCCGATGAATGCACTAGCCAGGGAATCGGTAGCCAGCATCTCTGGTCCCAATGACTCCCGCAGGGTCTCGAGGGAGTAGGCCAACTGGGGGCCAAAGACGAAGAAAGAGCGCTGGGGCAACTGGTGGCAGAGGGGCTTATAGATCGTGTATATAAACTCGGCCAGCCGGGGGTATCCCACGCCCATCAAGACCGGAGCTAACAGAGGTAAGCCGCCGTAGACGGCTAACACCAGATTGACCAAGAACAGCCAGTGCTTAGCCAATGCGCGTACTAGCTTATCGAGAAATACCGTCAACTTCTCAACACGCTCCAAAGTGATCACTCCCGCCATGACTGAGTCCTTGGGTTGGCTTGGTCAATGGCAATGTGCCAACGACGTTGGCCAAACTATACCACGAAAGACCTCGCGAGTCAACTTGCTGTACGCAGATCTCGATTCCTTGAGTGATGGCGGTTTGCCAGAACCCAGGGAACGGAGTATAATAGGCTCATCGCAAATACAGGGGCTCCTGGCCCTTACAGGAAAGGCCCAAACCATGCTCAAGAAGACAATCCTCACGATTGCCAGGATATTGATAGTCCTGTCCGTCCCCGTTTTTCTGCTGCTGACGAACCTCTACATCTTCATGTCCCCCACCTTCCTGCGCTACGAATTCGGGAAGGTGGATTTCCCACCCGCGCCTGGGTTCACGGATGAGGAAAGGCTGATGGTGGCCGATAGGGCGATCACTTACTTGCGTTCGGATGCGGGCATCGAGTTACTGGGGGATTTGGAGGGGGATGAGGGGCCTTTATTCAATGAGAGGGAATTAGTTCACATGGAGGATGTCGAAGTGGTGACCAGGCAGGCCTTCCTGGCCCACGGGCTGCTGGGGCTGCTCATCGCCGTGGCGCTGGGGGTTTTGCTGATAGTGCGAGACACCCAGCCCCAGGTATCCACCTCTCTATTCCAGGGTTCTCTGTTGACCATAGCCCTGCTGCTGTCTCTGGTAGCTCTGGTCTATCTCAACTTCGACTGGTTCTTCACCCGCTTCCACCTGACTTTCTTCGAAGGTGACTCCTGGATCTTTGCCCTGTCAGATACATTGATTCGCCTTTTCCCCACCCGCTTCTGGTTCGACGCGGCCAGCCTCTGGGGAGTGTTTACCCTGGGGGAAGCGGTGATCTTGGGTGTAGTAGCGTGGCTGAGCAGTAGACTGACATATAGCAGAGCAGCAAGGTAATGAGTTTGGAGTTTCGGGTTCGGAGTCTCGGGTTCATTCAACTCGAAACCCGAAACTCAGAACTCGGAACCCTTTTTCGCCCATCGCAAGCCGGAGATGCTACGCCCCGAACTTAGTCAGGCGCAGCGCGTTGGCCATGGCCAACCGCATCAGGTCTGTAGCCGGGAAGACCCCCAATCCCCCACGCATGCAAGCACGCTCTCCGAAGGCCTGAACCTCATCGGGACGGCAATACCTGCTGTGCAACAAAGTGGGCACCGGATGCCAACTGTGGCTTTTGAGCAGGGCCGGCGTGGAGTGGTCGCCAGTCACAATGAAAACATCCGGCTCCAGAGAGGTGATAGCCGGCGCCACTGCCTCATCCACGTGCTCGATGACCGCGGCCTTGCGGGCGAAGTCGCCGTCCTCGCCCGCCGAGTCCGTCTTCTTGACATGGAAGAAAAAGAAGTCGTACTCCTCCCAGTAGGTTTTCAGTGTCTCCACTTCCTCTTCCAGCGTTTCCCCAGTCTCCAGGATATCCATACCCACCAGTTTGGCCACGCCACGGTACATAGGATAAGTGGCGATGGCTGCTGCTCTAAGCCCGTAGACTTCGGCCATGCTGGGCAGCAGTGGGGTCTTATCCGGCCCCCGCAGCAGAACCATATTGGCTGGGCGCTGGTCAGCCAGCAACTCCCGGGCCTCAGCGATCCACTGGTTGAGAAGTACGGCCGTGGGCTGTGCTTCGGGAATCAGCGCCTCGACAGGTCTGGGAGGCACCCCCAACTGCTGAGGGTCGGTTTCGGTTAACCCGCCCGACAAGCCCTCTCCTCTTAGCACCACCACAAAGCGGTAATCCCTGACCGGCTCGACGAAGGTCTCCACGTCGGGCAACTGGATTGCCCGCAACATCTGGCAGAGCTCCGCGCCCTTTTCGGTGGGGATACGCCCAGCCCGACGGTCGGCGACCAGGCCGCTCTCATCCACGGTGCAGAAGTTGCCCCGAGCAGCCACATCGTTAGGCCCCAGCGGAAAGCCGATTCCGCAAGCCTCCAGCACCCCCCGCCCGATCTCGTAGCGCAACGGATCGTAGCCAAAAAGGGCCAAGTGCGCAGGCCCGCTGCCAGGCGTTATGCCTGGCGAGATGGGCGCGCTCAGGCCACAGATTGATTCGGCCGCCAGGGCGTCCAAGTTCGGCGTCCGGGCTGCCTCAAGCTCGGTAGGGCCGCCTGGCTCCATCGGCAAGCCACCCAGTCCGTCAATTACCAGCATCACGATCTTGCTCTCGCCGGCAATGTGCAGTTTTGTCAAAAGATCAAAGTTAGCCATCTCGTCTCCTCATAATCAAATCATGTTAACCTGAGAGCGATTATACCATACTCCCCACAATCCCACAAATTCCGACGCAGGGGATATGATTAAAATCATTTACATACCCTGTCCGTTATGGTATCATAGGCGTGGACTGCGACTACATGATGGGCGTGCTGCTATCGCCCGATGATGGTAGCTAATAAAGAGGAGAGGAGTCAAATGGCGGTATACAGCGAAAAAGTAATGGAGCATTTCATGAACCCTCGTAACGTAGGGGAAATGCCCGATGCCGATGGGGCGGGCACGATGGGCAACCCAGTGTGCGGAGATATGATGACTTTCTACATCAAGGTAGACAATGGCCGCCTCAGCGATGTCAAATTCAAGACCTTTGGCTGTGGGGCTGCCATCGCTGTCTCCAGCATGGTTAGCGAGATGGCCAAGGGGATGAGCCTGGAGGAGGCCAAGCGGCTCAATCGTAACCTGGTAGCCGACAAGCTAGATGGTCTGCCTCCCAACAAAATGCACTGCTCGAATCTGGGAGCTGAGGCCCTCCACAAAGCCATTGAGGACTACGAGTCCAAGCAGTCCCAAAAACAGGAGTAACTCCAGCAAGTCATTGACCTCAAGATCGCGTTACGAGTAGCGCCAGGAAGTTAAGGAGTTTCTGCTGAGATAGACAAAGAGAAGGAAACAGAATGGTGGCCAGGTTTGCAGACCAAATGATAACTGCCGAGATGAACATCAGTGAAGTAGTGACCAAGTATCCACAGACCATCAAGGTCTTTTTTAACCACGGCATGCAGTGCACTGGCTGCTACATCTGCGGTTTCCATAGCATCTCCGACAGCGCCAGGGAATGCGGCGCAGAGCTGGAGTCGCTCTTGAACGATTTGAACGATGCTAGTATCGCAAAAGACCCTCAGGGTATCCGAAATCCTAAGGGTCTTTTGGTCTGAGTCAGACCGCGCGACGGCCATGCTCTTGATCGTCTCCTGAGCCTCCCGCAGCCGACGCCCCAGTTCCTCGATCGCCCTCAGCGCCAGGACAGGATACTGCTTCAAGAGACGGGGGTAGTCATCCTGGTGAGCACTGGCCACCTCTTAGTTCGAGCCATCGGCACTCGCTACTGATTACAGCGCGATGCGCTTCTTCAAGATAACTGGCAGGTAGACCTGGTAGCCAGGTGCACCTGGGACAACCCAGGTGACACAGAGACGGCAGGCTGTCCCCTGAGGGTTGTGGTGAGAAGCGCGATCGTTGCTGTTCTGGATGGCCAAGACATAGAGTCCACCATGAGGCCCTATATGGATGGGGGAAAGATTAACCTGACCGATGTACCCCTCCCTATCATACGAGACAGAGGCGCCCTCCCACCACCACTCCGTCTTGTTATCGCTCCACATCTCTAAGATGGCCTGGGCCACCTGCATATCTGGATAGGGAGGGGAGAGCGTGAAAGTACGCCGATACAGGTGAGTTGTCCCGCTCTGCGCTTCCTGGTTACCATCCTCATCCTGCAAACCAATGGGCCTGCAATCGCCGGGCAAAGGCTTCCAACCGGGAGCGGCCCAGTCATCCCACCAAATCTCTGAGGCAGACTGCCAGGAGCTATCGGGCACGAAGTCTGGTTGATTCCACCCCTGGGGGGCTGGTGGAGAGGTCACACGAATAAGCGGGGAACCGCCGGCTGAATCAGTCTGGTACCCATAGAAAGATGAGTCACCAATCCGGTAAATGCTATCCCCAGAGGAACAGCAATAGCACTCCACCTCCGGCGTCGGAGTAGGCGTAGGCATCTCGGTCGGCGTGGGTGTCGGCGTGTCGGTCGGCGAGGGTGTCGGCGTAGGTTCGCACGACGGTGGAACCCAGATGGTTACCCCTTGCCTACCATAAATGGCGCCGTCCCCTACAGCGTTGATGGAGAAACTATACGTCCCGGATGGCGTCCCAAGGGGCACACAAATGAGGACACTAAATGTTACCGTCAGCCCCTCTGGTGGCACAGTGAGGTCGGTGTAGACTGGCGGGTCGACGGTTAGCCAGGACTGATAGCCGGGTGGGTCGGCAAGCAGTTCCAGGCGCGATATGTGGCGGCCGGCGCCGGTGACGAGAGCCTGGATGACGGCCGGCAAGTCGGCAACATCGCTGAGAGGGATAGCGTCGCCGCCCGTGTTTGTCCATCCCGCCCACTGCTTCCAGTAGGTGACCAGGTTAGCATGGCTGGTACTGCCCCCACCACTAACGACGTAGAGCAGCGTGATGCGATTCGTCTTCAGCGCGTCAAGCACGGGCTGGAAATCGAGATCGTCGGCGGTGCCGGGCGTGCCGTCACGGCCGGGATCCAGGTAGCTTGGCGGGTGGCCGGTCACCCAGGAGCCATCTGGGTTTTCAGGTGGGCTGGACACGCCCTCGTTGAGGTTATCATCGTGGGGCACGTCGTCGCCAAACATCACCACGAAGCGTCGAGCGTCGGCCCGCCACCCAATGGCTGGATCAGAGTAGCTTTCGTACAGGGCACGCGTATAGGCCTCGGGAAAGTCCCCGCCACCGTCATGACTGGTCGCGTTGATTGCCGTCTGAACCGCCATTTGGTCACCCGTGATGCCCTGCCGCAGTATATACGGCCAGTCCCCAGAGTTACCATAGGGCTCGGGGTGATAATCGCGCAGATCAACCACCCCGAACTGAATATCAGGGATGAGGCCAGCCAGATTGTTCGTGATGGTGATAGCGTTGGACTTGGCTGAACTCAACACGTCCTCCATGCTGCCGGTGGTGTCAAAAGCGAATAGGACATCGGCCTTGCCTGGCGCGGGCGGGATGAATATCTCTTTTGTTTCCTCAATACACTCTCCAGGACAGAGCGTCGCCTCCACTGTAGGCATGAGAGTCACGGTAGGGGTTCGGGTCGGCGTGGGTGTAATGGTTGGCGTGGCGGTCGCCTCCTGTTGAGGTATTGGGGGCGGTTCAGGAGGATAGGCAAATGCCGGCAAGTTGAAAAACAGCATCGCCAGCAACACTGCCCCAAAAACCAGGGCCACACCCCCCGTCCTGAGCCGGGGCTTAACAGCGATTCGATGTTTTTTCATCATTATTCTTTCCTCTTTCGTCGCTAAGTGGTGACTTCCAGACTCAGTAGATCCAATTTTGCTCGGCCTGGATCGCCAGATCCAGGCCAAAGGCGGGGAAGGCAACCGTGGAGGAGGACTTCCCGCGTTGCACGCAATCCCCTCAGAGCGATTCTGGATCTACTGAGACTCAAGATGTCGAACAGAATTTGGAGAGAGATAGGCCGCCTGCCGTTTGCAGACAGCAGGTGGCCTTGTTTTAGCAGGGATATTAGCTCAGAACTCCTCCGCGATCCTGACCAACTGATGAGGCTCCAGGATGATCACCCGGCCTCGTTTGGTCTGAATCAGGCCCTTCTTCCTGAACTTGCTCAGGGTGCGTATGGCCGTTTCCACGGTAGTGCCAGTCATCTCGGCGATGTCTTGGCGAGTGAGGGGCAGCTCGATAACGATGCCATCCTCGTTCGATGAACCTGTGGTCGCCGCTAGTTTCAGAAGGATGCGGGCAATGCGCCTTTCGACCCGCTCGACGGCCATGCTTTTGATCGTCTCCTGCGCCTCCCGCAGCCGACGCTCCAGTTCCTCAATCGCCCTCAGCGCCAGGGCAGGATACTGCTTCAAGAGACGGATATAGTCGTCCTGGTGAATACTGGCCACCACCGTTGGCTCCATGGCTTGGGCAGTGGCCGGGCGAGGTCCCTCGCCGAAAGCAGTCACCTCGCCGAGCATCTCGCCAGGCGCGATCAAGTCCAAGACCACGTCCTTGCCATTCTCCGAGTGCTTGATCATCTTCACCCGCCCCTCCAGGATAACCCCAAGCCAGGAGGGAGGATCGCCCTCGAAGAAAACGTAATCATCTTTCCCAAAGCGCTTTTCGATAAACAGGTGCTTAACCTTATCCCAATCGCGTTGCGACAAGGAAGATAGAATAGGCATCTCATGTAAGCGGAGCGATAGCATCGGGTTCCTCGACCACCTCTCAATTTGAGTCATTGGCCCTCACTACTGATTATACCACCATTTCAAGATTATGGGCAAGTAAACCCGAGTCGGGGTGGGGGTGCTGGTCGGCGTGGGCGTGGGTGTGTTGGGGGTGATAGTGCCAGTGGGAGTACAGGTCGGAGTGCTGGTCGGCGTCAAGGTAGGCGTAGGGGTTGCCGTTGTGCAAACAGGATCAATGCGGATTGTGCGCTGGTGGTAATCGTTCTGGGTCCCGCTACATGTATCGAAGACGATGGTCTGCAAAGTATAATCGCCGGGCGCAGCGCCCACAGGCAGGTCTAACGACAGGAGAAGCTCATTGTCTTGATCGGGGCCATAGATGGTCGCCGTCTCCGAGGCGCCAACCAGGTAACTGTTTGCGACATTGAGGACGTTGGCCTCAACCCTGACCTCCTGGCTGGCCAGCGTGGTGCGTAGGGTTGTAGTCACGTTCGCTGTCGAATCCAGCAGATAGCAAGCCCCGTCTGGGGCAACCGATTCGATGGACGCCGCTCCGCCGCCACCGTCGAGGGCCAACTGCCCCCAATCAACGCTGGCACACAAATCGCAACTGTCAACATCAATGTACACCTGGACCAGGTTGTTGCCCTGCCGCATCAGCGCAGGGTCAATGTCGAGGACAGAGGTGCTCCAGATTTTGTCGGCCCCGGCCAGGTAGCCAACGAATTCCCTGTTGAAATAGACCTCGTCCCGTTCAACACACTCCACTGGCCCGCCTCCCCGGTGTCCTGAGCCTGTCAAAGGATCGTCCACGTCCCAAGCCCGAAGGCTGAGTTGAGCCGTCTCGAAAGAGGGTAACGAGGGCGCCAGAATATTGAACTCGATAGGGTGCTGAGGATCGGTCTTAAACACGCAGTCGGAGTCGGGGTACATATCGTCATCCCAGCAGCCCGTGCGGTCGTTGTTCTCGTTGTCCTCAGCAGTGATATAAGCGGCCCCCGCTCCGGGGCAGGTGGAACAACCTATATCCAGGGCATAGCTGCCCGAATCCCGCTGGTAGCCATCCACCACAATGTAGTAGGCGCTTGGGGAAGCGTGGCTGTAGCTGGCAGTGTGATCGCCGTAGGCAAGCGTGGTGTTCTCGTCGCAGGAGGATAGCATGAACACATCCAGATCCACTCCTATGTCCATGCCGCTGAGGGTGGCAGTAATCTCTCCGGTGGACTCGGTCGTCAGGACGTAGATATCTTCGGGGCCGCTTTCATCCCAACTGGAGCAATTGTAGTAGGTGACATTGGAGGGCGCTCCCGTTGTATCCCCTTGATACGAGCCTCCACAGCTTGCGGAAACGGCCGTGTTGCAGTCTAAACCCTTGCCGCACCTCACGCTCAAGGTGTAGCTGCCCGAGGCCCCCTTGTATCCATCCACCACGATGTAGTAAGTACCTGGTGGCGCATTTCTAAGTTTGGCAGCGTTGTTGCCAAAGGCAAGGCAGCTCATGGCGTCGCAGGAGGACAGGATGAACACGTCAAAGTTTGCCGATATGTCGTCGAGAGTGGCAACTATGTCGCCAGTGGTTTCGGTGGTTAGGATGTAGACTTCTTCCGGCCCGCTCTCCTCCCAGGGACGGGCGCAATTATAGTAGGTGACGTTGGAGGGCGCGTCCGTCGTATCTCCCTGATACGAGCCCCCGCAACTCGTGGAAACGGCCGCGGCGCAGTCCAAACCGGGCGCCGTGCCCACATCGAGGATCACGAAGTAACTGGAATCACTGCATGCCCCCGCAGTCGGGGTCAGGTTCATGACTATCAAAGCCAGGCTATCATAGATGGAAGTGTCAACCAGAATGGACCCGGACGAAGGCGAACCGCTCATGGGTATGGGAATCACAGTCGCAGCATCGCCTTGCAGAGCCTCGTCCTGAGCTTGTCGAAAGGCCACCAACTGGGCGGCGTAAGCGGTCGTGGCTACCGTCCCGACTACAGAGACCATCGCTTCGCCTGCAATCGAGTCCACCGTGGAGTCAATCTCGATGTAGTCGGTGCCATACTGTTTCACTCCATCCGGGGGCTGGTAATGGACGGCCTCGCCATTAAAATCAATGCTTCCCT
>CAYWWC010000026.1:14667-25609 GCA_964461615.1 uncultured Anaerolineae bacterium | reverse complement strand
CCGCAGGGGACTTTCACCCCCTAGCTATCGCCCATGCCGGGCGTACAACAAAAAGAGGCAGGATAGGCTCCTGCCTCTTTTTGTGAAACGAGGGACCGCCCGCTGGCTGCAACTACGCCTTCTGAGCCGTGACCTTGACGCTGGCGATTCTTGTAGCTAGATCACGGGGCGAGAGTCCCGCCTTGTCCAGCAGTGCTTGCGCGTCCACACCCTCGGTAACCTGGCCGTCGGCTCCGACCACTAGTAATTGCATCTCCTCCTCAGTGAGTTGGCTGGCGTCTGTGTAGTCGCGGGATGCAACTTCTACCTCCTTGAATCCCGCTGCCCGGATCTTGTCCAGATAGACCGACTCGTCCAGTGCGCCGGCTATGCAACCGGCCCAGGCGTCCAGCCTACTGCGGATGGATTGGGGAAGATCGCCGTCAACTACGATGTCGGAGACACTCATCCGTCCGCCGGGCCGCAGCACGCGGTATGCCTCACCAAAGACAGCGTCCTTGTCTGGCGAAAGGTTGATGACGCAGTTGGAGATGATGACGTCCACCGATTCATCGGGGATGGGCATCTCTTCCATCTCGCCGTAGCGAAATTCGACGTTCGTCGCCCCGAGCTTCTTAGCGTTTCGTCGAGCCAGCCTGATCATATCGGGCGTCATGTCCAGCCCGATCACCCGCCCCTCTGAGCCGACTTGCTTGGCGGCCAGGAAGCAGTCAATGCCCCCGCCCGATCCCAGATCGAGCACTACCTCGCCCGGCTGGAGCTCAGCAATGGCGGTGGGATTGCCACAGCCCAGCGAGATGTCGGTCACGGTGTCCGGCAGGTCGGCCAGTTCCTCAGTCGAGTAGAACCTGGCGGCGGCGCCTGTATTCTCAACTGTCACTTCCGACGGGCCACAGCAGTTGGTGGGCCGGCTGGGGCCGCAGCAACTTACCCTCGATGGTCCTTCAACGAAGCGCGTGGCAATGTCACCATAGGCCTGGCGCACTGCCTCTTTTATCTTCTCATCAGTCGTGATCTCAGTCATCTTTCGTTTCCTCCTCTTCTTTTTATATATACGTATCTAAATCTATCTATGTATCGTGGCAAAAAAAACACTCACATCTCACAGACCTCCTCCGCGTCGAACTTGGCGATGAGCTGACCGCAGCATTCAACTACGCTGTCGCGATTGATGGCGTAGAACACCTGCTTGCCCTCTTTGCGGCTGGTCACCAGGCCGAACTGCTTGAGGACGTTTAGGTGGTGAGAAATAGTCGGCTGGGACATGGTGAAGGCGTCCACGATGTCGCTGACGCCCATTTCCCTGTCCAGTAGCATCTCCAGGATCTTTTGCCGGGTATCGTCGGCCAGGGTTTTGCAAAACGCTACGCAATCAATCGTCACGGCTCACCTCTAAATCCATAGACATTTTTCAATACGTCTATATTATACCAAACTTTTCTCGGTTTGTCAAGCACCTGAACCTTACAATTTTCAGCTTTTTACAGTGGGACCTCTGTCTGGGTGTTCTCGCTTTCCTCTTCTTCTGGCGGAACGATGCGCCTGATCTTGTCAGGACTCTCCACTCGATCAATGTAGAGGATGCCGTCGAGGTGGTCTACCTCGTGCTGAAAGACGCGGGCCAGGAACCCCTCCGCTTTGATTCGCACCTTCTTACCCCGACGATCCTGGGCCTTGACGATGACCGAAGTGGCCCGTTTTACGTCTCCCACATAGCCGGGCAAACAGAGGCATCCCTCCTCGCCCTCCTCTTCCCCTGCGGTCCTAATGATCTGAGGATTGCAGAGAGTGAAGAGCTTGCCACCCAGAGGGTCTTCCTCGTCCTCAGGCAATTGGATGACGATCACCCGTTCCAGTACACCCACCTGGGGCGCGGCCAGGCCCAGTCCGTTAGCGATGTGCATGGTTTCCACCATGTCATCTATCAAGGCCTGCACAGCCGCCCCGAAATCTTTGACTTTCTTCGATTTCTCCCGCAGTATGGGGTTGTCAGCGAAAATTACCTCACGAACGGCCACGCAACCTCCCCCTGATTAACCAAGCTCAAATGTTGTCACCCCAAATATCTGATGCAGTGGCAAGGCTGGTTCGCCGTGGGTGTACATTCGTGCTGTCTCGAATACGCTTTTCATGTTGTAGCGCTTCACCAAAGCAACGGCCGCTGGGTTTACCTCCGGTATGTCCAAAAATACCGGCGCACCAGAAGCATATTCCGCCAGTGAAAGCAAGAGCGATTCCGCAATCCGTTCATCTTTGGCAAAGAGTGGGCCGATCTTGAACCCCATGCGGCAGGTGCGGATCACCCCATACCCGACCATCTGTCCGCTGTCTCCGATGATGCCCAAGACGCGGGCGTCTGGTTGGTGAATCCACTGTTTGAGAAACTCCCGGCGCGGCGCAGGAAAGAAGGCCCGGTCGAAGGCGACGACATTCTCAAAGGGCAGGGCGGAAAGGTGCACAATATTTGATGGGGCGGGGGGTTCGCTGAAACGGCTCCCCTGGCAGCGAATATTGCGATACGCCAACTGGAAGCCAGACTTTCCGTAGTTGTCTTGCTGAGCAACCACGCCGTCCAATCCCACATTTCGGCTCCCCAGGTACCGCATGGCTTCACTCCACAACTGAAGACCAAATCCCCGCCCACGGAATTCGGGTTTCACGATGTACAGTCCGATGAAGCCGAAAGTTGCGTCGTAGGCTATCGCCGAAATGCAGCCGATGGGCTGGCCGCTGAGTTTGCCCAGAAAGAAGCCATTGGGATCGGCCATGTAGAAACACTCAGCATCGTGGAGTCCCGGATTCCATCCTTCGTCTGCGGCCCATTCGATGGCAAGACCAACTTCGTCTTTATTCATTCTTCCGATGATGAAATCAACGGTAGCCATGTTCGCCTCCCCCACTTTATCACCTGCAATTATATTCACAGCGCGCCAGATGTCAAAAGGTCTTTCGATTTCCGAACCCTAATCCTCCACTTTGATCTCCCGCACTTTGGCCAGCAAAGCTGTGCCTGCCAGAAGGCTGAGGCAGGCTAACGCAAAGAGTACGGAGTAGCCCTGGCCTGGCTGACGAGCGTTGAAAAGGTCAATGAGGGGGCCGCCCAGGCGCGAGGCGGCGCCAGCCCCGGCCGTCGCCAGGTTCGAGAATCCCAGGTATTTGCCGGCTTCGCCTTTCGGGATGAGGTCTGTAGCCAGCGCCCAGTTGACGCTGAGGAATATGCCTGTGGCAGCGCCGATGATGGTGCCGAAGATCATCAGTCTCGTGTAGTCGGTGGCAAAGAGCAGGAGGAAGATGCCCACAGCGCCCAGCAGCCCGGCGAAGACGTTCAGCCGTTTGCGGCCAATTCGGTCCGACAGGTAGCCAGCGGGGAAGACCAACGCCATCAGAGCAATACCGATGGAGAACATGAGATTACCGGTGACCTGGGCCGGGTTGGTTGCCTTGAGGACATCGCTGATGAAGTACTGGGCGAAGCTTTGCACGGCATAGATGCCCAGCAGGATGAAAAATCGGGAGGCGATGAGCCAGAGGTAGTCTGGGTAGCGCCGAGCGTCTATGCTCAACGTATCTCGGACCTTCTGGGCAAAGGTCTGGGACAGGGACTTGGCTCTCTTCTCGACCAGCGGCTCCTCTTTCACGCCGAACAGGGTGATGAGCATCGTCGCCAGGAGCAGGAGGCCGATGACCACGAAGGCCGGACCCGGGTTCTGGCGGCCCATCAGATTACCGGCGACCAGCGAGGCCGCTACCAGTCCGCCCATGTCGGCCAGGTTCTTGACCCCAGCGGCGATGCCCCGTCTATCCTCAGGCACGAGGTCGGGTATGAAACCCTGGGCGGGACCGTGGGCGACGTTGGAGGAGGTCTGGAGGAGGATGTAGCCGGCGAACAGCACCCAGTAGTTTCCTGCCAGGCCCAGGACCGCCAGGAACACGAAGTCAAACAGCGTGCCGATCAGGATGTAGGGTCGACGACGGCCCCAGCGGAAAGTCGTGCGGTCGCTGATGGCCCCGGCGATGGGCTGGACGATCATGGCCAGGATCAGTCCGAGGAAGGTCAGCCCGCCCAAGTAGGTGTTCTTTAAGTTCTCAGGCACGAAGTTCAGCAGAACGGCTGGCAGGATGATGGGGTGCAGGCTGTTCCACATGAAAGCCAGACCAAACCAGTAAACGTTCATGTTGAAGTAGTCAATGGGGCGGAGGTTCTTCATGGTATGAGCGATAGGGTGGCGGTGCCGGTGACGTTGATGAAGTCGGAAGCAATGAAAAGCACCCGTACGTTCAACTGCAGAAATACTTCCTCCAGGAGCTTGCCGTCCCAAACGACGGAGTCGCCTAGCTTGCGATAGGGATAGCCCTCGACTCCGCTCAACTCAATTCCCTCCTCATGTTTGCCCACGTACTTGACCAGCGTCCCTGGAATGTAGTCGCCTTTCTTCACTCGGTAGGTCACCGGGGCGCTGGAGTATTTCACGGGAGGTTCTGTCGGAATGGGAACCTCCTCAGGCATGGGGTCGCGCACGGTCGTCTTGGCTGTCCCCCCCACGTAGATGGTCTCTTCGGTGACCCAGAGCACCCGCAGCGCGAGGTTCAGATCTACATTCCCAACGGGGTTGCCCTTCCAGCCGAGGGAGTCCCCCTTTTGCTTGAAGGCAGCCTGGTCATCAATGAGGATTTCGGCTCCCTTGTCGGACAGGCCCAGGTAGCGAATACCTGTGCCCGGCAGGTCGCTCCCCCTCTTAATGCCGGTCTCGAAGGGGGCGGTGTAGAGCAGCTCCCAGGGGCCGTCCTCAGGCTTGCGCTGACAGGCAGGCAGGAGGGAGAGCAGCAACCCCAGAACGACGAGAGTTATCATTTTGTTCTTCATTTAGTCCTCCTCTTTTGGTCTTCACTAGCGGATAGTTCTTGGAACACGAATACCACGAATGGACGAATGACACGAATCATTGGATGGGCATGTCATATCCTCCGTACTCAGGCCAAACCCTCTTTCGCTTTGTACTGAGCGACTTCTGTCCGTATGGCATCGCGCTTGTTGATGGCTTCCCCGACTGGTTTAACCAGCTTTTCCTCCCAACCGCCCACCAGTTCGGCCAATCTTCCCAGGAAAGCCTCCAACGGATCCAAAAGCCTGGTCACGATGGGATCTACCAAGCTGGCCTTGAGGCCCTTGCCTTCCTCTTCGGAAAACCAATCGCGGCGCAAGGGTTCGAGCAGATTGGTGTTGACGCCCTCTACGGTCTCGGGGATGTTGGTCACCAGGTCACCAAGGCGGTCGAGGATGGCTCTGATCCTGTCTCCATAGCCGAAGGGCAGTAAATCTAGCACGGAGTCGAAAACGCTGCCCAGGGCCTCGGTGATGGGCTGGGCCTTTTCCACCACTTTCTCTATGGCATCTTCCAGGGCCTGCAATCTGTCGGCCAGGGCTGAGATCAGCCTTTCCGTCCACTCAATGCCGGCCCGAATGGTGGGGAAGTCTCCTTCAAAGTCCAAGAGATGTCCTTCGACAGCATCCAGGCCACCTTTGATGGCCAGGCTCCCGCTCTCCACCCCGTGGAGCAGCAAACCCACAGCCGCGATGGCTGTGCTGACGATGGCGTCCAGCTCGATCCTCTCCAGGTTCTCGTAGAGCGCAAGCAGCCCCTTCAGTTTGAGGGTCTCGACGACTGCTTCCAACTCGGCTGCTGTGCGTCCCACTGCTCTGCCTGTTTTCCAGGCCACCAGACTCCCCCCAGCGCCCACCGTCAAGCCGGCTACTCCGCCCGCCAGAGTACCCTGAAGGAAACGCCGCCGCGTCATTCCCTCCGGGGCAAACATCTCCCTGTCGGCCTCTACCTGCTCTGTGAGCTCGTCGAGCTTCAGGAGGGTCTCGTGATCGAGGGCCTGCAGACGCTGGTTGATGCGCTCGATCACCGGCCCACGCTTGCTTTCACTGAATTCAGTTTCCATGCTCTCCCACTCCTCGTGAGTTGTGTACAGTAATTATATACCCATGCCCCCACTAGGGCAAGTCCGGGTGTGTCACGGCCAATCCCACAGAGCCGCACAATCAAGGGATAGAATAGCGTGGTGCAGACCCAATCGAATTCTGTGTTCGCTGTATTGGCCGCGAGCACTGGATGTGCCAACGAAATTGGCCTAGCACATTGACATCTACCCTCACAACGGCAAGGCTGAGGCTCGCGCCTTCCTGCAGGCCCTCTAGGCCAAGGGCTACAACCCCCAGAGCATCGTCACCGGTATGAATCAAGACTACTCCGAGCCCATTCGGGCTGTCTTCCCCAAAGCGCATCTCCGACTTCCTAGAACGCCACTTCCCCAAGCTGGTCAATGCCGTGGAAAACCCTCCCGTTTCATCCCCTTCGCCAAAGACAACCGACCGGTGAAAGGGCGAGAAGTAGACATCCGAGGCAATCGCCCCCTGGAGCTGGCTGGTTATGACGCGGATAAACTGCATCCGAGCCAGATACCCATCGCCCGTATCTTGCGCGGGCAGTTGCTGGGCTGGCCAACTGAAGCCTTCCAGGGGCTTGTCCCAGATGTGTAACGCTCCCTTGCCTGCGAAATCCCAAAGGGCCAAGAGAGGAAGTCCACTGTTCAAGGGTGATTTATCACCCGCTGCTCTGTAGCCCGACGACGCCTGTCCTGAGCATAGTCGAAGGGTCATCGTCGGGCGGCTGTAGGCGATTCCGTGCCACTTTCAGCGGCCTGAAATGTTAGGGAGTCCCAGGAAAATGATCATCCCATTTTCAACATAGCAAAAGTCATCTTGAGCTTGTCGAAAGGTGACTTTTGCGGCTCTGGGGCTTGAAAACGCGCAAAAAATCACCCTTCGACAGACTCAGGATGATTTCTCGCTAGCCCCCCCGGGCTTTTGGGACGTTTTAAATTCTGAGGTTCCTTAGTGCTATTAGCCTCCCAGCCCCCGCCGCCCGTAGCTGATTCCTCACCGCCCGCGTTGCGTCAATGACTGCCACAAGTCCGTGAGCCAGGCCCAGAGTGTGGCCAGGAAGCCATCGTCGTCCGACGGCGTGCCAACGGAGTTGGCCTGCGGCTCCACTGTGGGCCCAGGGGTGGGAGATGACGCCACCGTCGGTCCAGGGGTGGGAGATGACGCCGCTTGCGGGGCGGCCGTCTCCGCTACCTCTGCTTCCTCAGCTTCCTCGGAGGGCGTGATCTGGTACGCCTTGCCCTCGAGGACAAAGATCACTTGCGGGCCTAGCGCCAGATAGCCCGCCGCCTCCGGCTCGGCGGCCAGCTCGAAGTAGCGTGAGCTGCCGAAGGCCACTTCCGTGGGCTGCATCTCGTCAGCATCGAAGGCGGTGTCCATCCAGATGCCAATGCGGTAGATGAAGGTGTGCTCGCCAACGTGCCGTACGGCCTTGGCTTCCTCGACCGGCGCCCGCTCCGCAGAGCGCAGTTCCTCCCGCGCCTCGGCATCGGCCACCGCCTCGGCGCCCGAAGGGGCCAGTGCTGGCGACTGAATCGCTTTCTCCACCAGTACCTCTTTCTCGACCACCACGGTCTCGATGACCTTCTTTTCGACCACGACCTCCCTTTCCACCTCGACCCGTACTTCCTGCGGCTCCTCCACCAGGAACGAGGTGTACGGTGTGGCGATGCCATAGCGCAGCGAGAGGCTCACTACCTCGTCCACCAGCTCCGGGTTCTTGCCGTGCAGGCGGATCTGGTCCAGCAGGTGGCCGATCTTGCGCGTGGCCCACAGCCGGGCGATGAAGGGCTCGCCTCCCTCTCGGCGGAAGGTGAGGCCCTCGTAGGCAAAGCGCTGCGGCTTCTGATTGATCTCTCCGCGAAGGGTGAGCACGGCCGGGCCTCCCCTGCGGTAGCGTCCCACCACCACGAGTTGCGTGCCGGCGAAAAGGTCCGGCAGCGGGTAGGGGTAGATTTCCTCCGCGTGTACGCTGCCGAAATCCAGGTCGAGGTCTGCAAGCACGGGCGTGCTCACCTTGGCGTAGAAAGCGGAGACAACTTCCTCGATGGACTGGCTGGGCGTGACGTAGGCGCTGGCTCCGCGGTTCGCCTGCGCCAGGCCGTCCAGCAGGATGGTGTTGACGTCGTGCCCCATCCCAAAGGTGAAGAGACGCGCGTTCTCCTCCGCCTCGCGGGCCACGTTGTCCATGATCATGTCCGGCGCGATCACTCCCTCGGTGGGCAGGCCATCGGTTAGGAAGATGAGGATGGCCGGGCGGTCGGGGTCCACCTGCACCAACGCCTCCAGCAGGGCGCGGTTGATGTCTGTGCCGCCAGCCGCGTCGAGTCCCTTCACCCAGCGATGGGCCTGCTCCCGCTCGCTGGCCGGTTGCAGCCGGCGGGCATACTGCCGCACGCCCGTGCTGAAGGCCAGGATGTTGAAGCGATCCTCTGGCTGCAAGTGGTCGAGCACGAAATCGAGCGCGGCCTTGGCCTGCTGCATCTTCTCGCCCCGCATGCTGCCCGAAGTATCGAGCACCAGCAGCACGTCCTTGGCCACGACTTCTGCCTCGTCAATCTCCACCTTGGGGGCCACCAGCAGGAGGAAAAAACCGTCTTCATCATCCGGCTTGTAGCTGAGTAGGTTCAGGCCGATGTCCTCCTGAGACAGGCTGAAATAGAGATCAAAATCGCGGTCGGGCAGCACGTCGTATTCCTCATAGCCCACGCGGGCACGGTAGTCCCCCTGGCGATCCACGACAACGAGATGGCTGGGGGAGTAGATGGCCTTCAGCGCTTCCTTCGATGTAATGTCTACATTGATGGAGACGTCCTCGATGGGACGGTTGGAGAAGCGCTCCGTATCCAGCGGGTAGCGGTAGCGCACCAGCCCCTCGTCCAGGGTAAGGATCTCGCTGTAGGTGAGCTCAATGCGCCGCTCATCGCCGGGCGGGATGGGGAAGATGCTGACCTGGAAAGCGCCGCGGCCCACGTACTCCAGCAGCGCCGGGTCTTGCTGCCGCCGCACGTATGATTCGTAGATGGCGCGCGCTTCCTCTTTGGTCAGCAACTCGCCCTCGAACCTCTCCCCTTCCACCCACATGGCGAACTCGGAGATGGTGGCTCCCTCTGGCAGGGGGAAGACGTAGGTGCCCTCCACGGCGAAGTTCGCATCGTTGACGAAGACCTGATCCACGTGGGTGGTAGCCACCTGGTCTTCGATGGTTACCGTCACGCGGTGGTACTTGATGCTCAGCGGGTAGCCTCGGAAGGGTGGGCGGTCTGGCGGGAGTGGCCTGGGGATGATAATGCCGTCGGCGCAGGCGGGCGGCGCCAGCGCCAACAGCAGCACAACGAACAGAATGAAAATAGGTAGCTTCTTCATAGTTCTCCTCCTTCAGGTTACGTGGCAGCTATGCCCTTTGTCTTTTCCTTGAAGCTTATCTTATAGACGCCTCAAGGCTGGCATTTGTTCCCTCGTCACCAAAGCAATGATACGCCTTTATCTCATACTCGCAGAAAAGCCGCCTGTGTCAACCGCAAGGTGGCTTTGTTGTTGCCAAACGAGTTGAAACCTGGTATACTATTCACAATGGAAATAGGAAGGGACTACGGTCTTTGAACCGAATTGTGCAGTCAACGAACACAAAACGCCTGCTGAAAGCGGTGCTGCTAATATGTGTTACACTTTTGCTGGTAGGCTCGCTCGCCTATGCGCTTCGCCTGCAACTGCTAACCGGTCTCGCTAGCTTTCTCATAGTTAATGACCATCCCCAACCTGCCGATATTGTTTTCGTCCTGACTGGCGATGTCTATACTCGTCCCCTTCACGCCAGCGAACTCTTCAAGCAGGGACTCGCCCCACAGATTGTCATTCCCAGGGATGAAGATACACCTGCTGTAGAACTTGGTCTTTTTCCCAACGCCACAGATGTTGCTGTAGGCATGATGAAAGAATTTGGTGTACCGAACAAAAACATCATTGTGCTTCCCGTTGTTGGGGGCTCGACCAGCACCCACGATGACGCTGTGATTCTGCGACAGTACGTCGAAGATCATGCTATTGAACGAGTCATTCTGGTCACTTCTGCTTTCCACACCCGACGTACAGCGTGGGCGTTTAAGAAGGAATTCTCGGCTTCGTCTGCTACGCTCGAGATTGCTGCTGCACCCCATAGGGAATTTGATGAAACGAACTGGTGGAAAACGGAGAGAGGGTTGATCACTTTGGCTAACGAGTACATTAAGCTAGTCTACTATTTTGTAACGTATCGGTGACGTTCGACATTTCCAGCAGCAATGCCTATGCCCAGATTCGAGAGGGGAAGCATGGCCGGGTTGATGGGTTGGGTTTTGGAGGAGGAAATTGGGGTGGTGGAGGGTTTTGATCACTGAGGCACTGAGAACACTGATTACACTGAAAGGGATTCAGTGGGCTCAGAGGTTTCAGTGAGGTCAGTGGTTCAACGATCTTTCTCAGTCATCAAGCAAACAAGGAGGACCATTCATGCAAGATACGACAAGCACACTACCAACCTCTGAGCACTTTGAACTCAAGCAGATTGCTGAAGGGGTGTACGCGGCTATTGCTGTTGCAGGAGGCGGAGCCCGCAGTAATGCTGGGATCATTGACCTGGGCGATCACACCCTGATCTTTGACACGTTCCTGACGCCCACGGCTGCTGAAGACTTGAGGGCGTCCGCTGAGCACCTCACGGGACGGCCTGCCACCTACGTGATCAACAGCCACGCCCATTCTGACCATTGGTGTGGGAATCAAGTCTTTGCCTCTCACGCACCCATCATCGCCACCCACCAAACCCGTGAGATGATACCGATGATGATGGAGTACATGAAGCAGCTCAAGGAAGACCCTTCGGAGCTGAAGAAGGAGCTTCAGGAAGACGAGGGGCGTCTCGAAACAGAAACCGACGCGCGGCGGCGTAAGGCGCTTGAGGCTTCAATTGGCCGGGGGTGCCACGTTTTGGCGTCGTTGCCAGCTCTCGAGTTCCGC
>CAYWWC010000026.1:0-14567 GCA_964461615.1 uncultured Anaerolineae bacterium | reverse complement strand
CCAGAGGAACGGATAATGTTCATGGGAGACCTGGGCTTTTTCCAGACGCAGCCCTTCATGGCGTTCTGCGACCCAGAGGCATGGATGGCCCAGCATGAGAGTATGCAGCAGTCCAACATTGAGACCTTTGTGCCAGGCCATGGCCCGCTGGGAACGAAAGCCGACATCGCCTTGCAGGGGGAATACATCACGGCATTGGAAGAGATGGTAGCTCAGGTGATCAAAGAAGGCGGGTCGGTCGAGGAAGCGCTTCAACGGCCGCTCCCAGCAACGTTCGATGGCTGGTTGGCGGGTGAGATGGCTCGTCTTGAACGCAACGTTCGGTCGTCGTACGAGCGCTTGTCGGGCAAGTGAGGCAAATGACAAACCCGCGCTGTGTGACTGTAGTTGTGCTAGTGTTCGTTCCTCGGCCGATAATTAGTTAATGAGGAGGATGTTCATGACTGTTCCCGTTGCACTTCAACTGTACTCTGTACGTGAAGCCCTGGCCAAGGATTTTGTGGGAGTGATGAAGAAGGTCGCCGACATCGGCTACATCGGCGTAGAACCCATCTTCGATCTTCCCGGGACGACGATCACAGAAGCTGCCAAACTCTTCAAGGAGCTGGCCCTTGAGGTGCCGAGCGCCCATGTCCCATTGCCCGTTGGGGAAGACACTAACAGGGTGCTGGACTTTATGACCGCGTTTGGCTGCCGGCGCATCGTCTCTGGAAAAGGGCCTGACAGCTTCGAGACGATGCACCTCATCAAGCAGACTTGCGATCTGTTCAATGATGCCCAGGCCATCGCGGCCCAAAATGGGCTGGCGTTTGGAATTCACAACCACTGGTGGGAGTTTCTCCAGGTCGAAGGCCGGTACGTCTACCAGGTGATGCTGGAACACCTGGATCCAGACGTATTCTTCGAGATTGACACGTACTGGGTCCAGACTGCTGGTCTCGACCCCGCCAAAGTGGTGAAGGAACTCGGCCTGCGCGCTCCCTTGCTGCACATCAAGGACGGCCCAGCCATCAAAGGCGAGCCGCAGGTGGCCATTGGCGATGGCGTGCTGGATTTTCCCAGCATCGTCCAGGCCGGCGCCCCCCTAGCCCCCCAAAGTTGGGGGGAACAGGGGGCAGCCCCCCAAAGTTGGGGGGGACGGGGAGCAGCCCCCCAAAGTTGGGGAGAACGGGGGGCGGGTGCGACGGAGTGGCTGATCGTTGAGCTGGACCACTGCGCCACCAATACGATGGAAGCCGTCGAGAAAAGCTATCAATACCTTGTAGCAGGAGGCTTGGCTCGTGGAAACAAGAGTTAAAATCGGCATCATCGGCACGGGGGACATTTTCGGGGCCTACGTCAGGGGGTGCCGTGTCTTTGACATCCTTGAAATCGCGGCCTGTGCCGACATTGATCGCCGCAAAGCAGAGGCCAAAGCCGAGGAATTCGATATCCCCCGTGTTTGCTCCGTCGAGGACTTGCTGGCTGATCCAGAGATACAAATCGCCGTCAACCTCACCGTGCCAAAAGCCCACGCGGAAGTCAGCCTGGCGGCCATCAACGCTGGCAAGCACGTCTATTCCGAGAAGCCCCTGGCCGTGACCCGCCGAGATGGTCAAAAGGTGCTCGCCGCTGCCCAGGAAAAGGGTGTGCTGGTCGGCTGCGCGCCGGACACTTTCCTGGGCGGCAGTCAGCAGACGTGCCGCAAACTGATTGACGACGGCTGGATCGGCGAGCCGGTGGCGGCGGTGGCGTTTTTGCCCGGTCACGGGCACGGGCCCGAGTCCTGGCACCCAAATCCGGACTTCTTCTACCAGGCGGGGGCAGGCCCTGTGCTTGACGTGGGGCCGTATTACATCACTGGACTGATTCACCTTTTGGGACCTGTCAAGCGGGTGACCGGTTTGGCCCGCATCTCTTTTGCCGAACGCATTGCCACCAGCGAATTGCATCGCGGGCGGAGGATACCGGTCGAGGTCCCCACGCACGTTACCGGAGCGCTCGACTTTGTCAGCGGGCCAGTAGGTACGATAATCCTAAGCTTCGACATCTGGGCCGCCAACCTGCCTCGCATCGAGGTCTATGGCTCGGAAGGTTCGCTCAGCGCGACTGACCCTGGCGCTTTTCGCGGGTCCGTCCTGATCCGTCGGGCTGGGGCCGAGGAATGGAGCGAGATGCCGCTCACCCACAGCGCTGAGGTGGGCAGGGGAATCGGCGTGGCGGACATGGCCTACGCCATCGCCCACGGCCGGCCCCACCGGGCAAGCGGCGAGCTGGCGTATCACGTGCTCGACGTCATGCAGGCCTTTGGTGAATCGTCGGAAACCGGTAGGCACATCGAGATAACCAGCCGCTGCCCAAGACCAGCCCCCCTGCCGCTGGGCCTGATGGAGGGTGAGCTGGACACCTGGTCTCAGTAGATCCAAAATTGCTCTGAGAGAATTGCCAAATCCCCGCTTTTGGCCTGGATCTGGCGCTTGTCCTGAGCCTGGCCGAAGGGATCCAGGCCGAGCAAAATTGGATATACTGAGTCTGTGAGGTGCAGTTCAGCTTCCGAGGCAACCTTTGTTAGCAATCTCAGCAGAGCACCTTGAGCCCTCAGTTCGAGGGCTCAAGGTGCTCTTTTGTTTTCCCCCAGGGACAATCCGCCCTTAATTAAAACACACCCAATCCGAGCCCGTGCTGCGATTTGACAAATCGCACTCTTTATGGTACAATATACAAAAGTTGATATAGTCAGAGTTGATACAATAAAGATTTACCTGCGAGGTGCCCATGTCGCTCAAATACACTTTGCTAGGTTTCCTCAGTTACGGCCCCCAAACGGGCTATGACCTGAAGAAACATATTGATAATTCGACCCAGTTCTTCTGGCACGCCAGACTGAGCCAGATTTACCCCGCTCTCAAGAAACTGGCGGAAGAAGGGCTGGTCGAAGCCACTGTGATCCCCCAGGAAGGAAAACCCGACAAGAAAATCTACTTTGTCACAGAAGTTGGCCGAACGATGCTGATGGATTGGTTGGCCGAGCCCATGGACAAACTGCCGCTAACCAAAGACCCCGCTCTGCTCAAGCTGTTTTTTTCTGGCGCGTTGGACGAGGAAACGCTGCTTGCGCAACTGCACCGCCAACTGGCTCTTCACCGCGCGCAACTGGCCCACTACCAACAGGAGACCGCGGCCTACGTTGAACAAGTCATCGCCGAAACCGGCCTCACCCGCGAGGGTGTGATGTGGAAACTAGCGCGGCGGTTCGGGGAAGAATACGAACGCACCTACATCCGCTGGCTAGAACAGGCCCTTGAGGTCGTTGAACAAAAACTGTAGGAAAGGACGTGCACGATGCAGATCCCAATCAAGCTCAATCTTCGCCAAACCCTCGAAGGCATGCCCCTCACCTTCGACCCTACCGCTGCCGAAGGGCTGGCCGCCACGATTCAATTCGACATGACCGGCCCCGAACCCGGCGTCTATCACCTGCGCATCGCCGACGGTGAATGCACCTTTCACGCCGGTCCGGTCGCTGCGCCCACTCTCACCATCACTACCCCCTCCGATGTGTGGCTGCGGATCAGCAATGGCGAGCTCTCTGGGCAGGAAGCCTTGATGCAGGGGCTGTACACCGCCGAGGGCGACTTGAGCCTGCTGCTGAAAATGGACAGCCTGTTCAAGCCCTCCGATCAGGTCTCCTTCGAAGCGCCCTCCGGCCAACGCCCCGCCGGGCCGATTCCGCTTTCTGGCATGGCCTGGATGACCATCGCTTTCCTCCCCTGGATCATCCACTGGATCACCTTCGACATCCCCGGCGTGAGCCACTGGATCAGCGTCGGGCTGCCGCTGCTCCTGTCGGCGCTGATCGTCGGCTACCGGCTGGCCTTTGATAAACCGACCTGGATGGAATGGGGCGGGCTGGGATTCTTTGCGCTAGCCAGTGTCCTGGCCCTGACCGGCGACGCGGGCTTTGCGGTCTGGGGTTCGGTCGTCAGCAGCGTGGTGATGGGCAGCTTGTGGCTGGGGACGCTGTTGTTTTCCGACATGCCGCTCTCAGGCAACTACTCCAGGTGGGGCTACATCAAAGCCTTGTGGCGCAACAGCATGTTCATCTACCCCAACGCCGTCATCAGCCTGATGTGGGGCTGGCAGTTTATCGCCGCGGCCCTGCTTGGTGTGGCCGCCATTCTGCTTCCCAATCTGATGGTCGTTTTCACCGTCCTGCGCTACCTGCTGCAGGTTCCGGCCTTCATCCTCACCTCCTTGTACCAGAAACACGCCACTCAACTGCGCGTAGACGATGGCAAGACGTACAACGTCAGCTACGACAAAACCATGTCCCGGCTGCGCTTCTGGGCCGGGATGGGGCTTTCGGCGGTTTCGGGGCTGCTGCTGGCGGCGACGATGCCGAATTTCGACGTAGGGCTGCTGGGCTGGCTGGCGCTCGTGCCGCTGCTGATGGCGGTCACCACCGCGCCGACGGCTGGCGCTATCCAGCACTACGTCCTGGCGCTGCCCTTTGGCCTGGTCTGGTCCATCGCCGTTCACAACTGGTATCCCCACATCTTCTCACCCGCGTTGGGCTATTTCTTGATCATCGCCGTCGGTGCGTTTTACGCCGGCGTCATCCAACTGGGGGCCTGGCTCCAGTCCCAGTTGTCAGGTGCGCTGAAGCTGCTGGCGCTGCCGGTGGCCTGGGCGGCCGTCGAGTACGTCAAGTTCATCGCCCCAATGGTAGAGGACTGGTGGTTTGTGCTGCTGGCGAAGAGCCAGTGGCGCTTCCCACCGGCGCTGCAAATCCTGAGCATCACTGGTTTCCCCGGCTTGAGTTTCCTGGTGATGCTGGCAAATGTTACCCTGGCCTTCCTGCTGCTACGCGGCCTGCAAGAGCGCAAAGTGGATAAGGCGAGCGTCGTCGCGCTAGCTGTCGTCGCCGCCGTCGTCGGCTGGGGCGCGGTGAGCATTTCCCAGCCCCTTCGGCAGGCTCAGGGCAGGCCCCCGGCGGACACCTTTACCATCGCCGTCAACACCGACATGGTCAATCAGGACCCCGCCATCCGGGCAGCCGGAGAGTTTGATTCCGAGATGGTCGGCTACATTGCCAGTACCCCGCAAGAGTCCCAGGCTATTTTCGACGTGAACGCCGACCTGACGCGCTCCATCGCCAACCGGCGGCCTGCCTTTGTGGTCTGGCCGGAGAACGAGTTCAGCGACGCCAACGATCCGCAGTTCATAGATCAGCTCAAAGGGCTGGCGCGGGAGGTGGACGCCTACATCGTGGCTGACGTGGTGTGGCGCGCGCCGACTGGCATGCACGACACCGCGCTGATGGTGGGGCCGGACGGCGACGAGGTCGGCCGCCGGGCCAAGATCAACACTACGTCCGGCGAAGAGGAAGTCGGCTTTGCGCCGGGGCCGGACGAGTTCCCGGTATTCGACACTCCCTATGGCAAAGTGGGCGTGGGCGTGTGCTGGGACCGCCACCGTCTGTGGATCACCCGCGAGCTGGCACGCGCCGGGGCGCAGATCGTGTTGATGCCGGTGGACGACGACTTTGACGGCGCCCCCTGGTTCCCGCCCTACCACGCCTCCGATGGCGTCTTTCGGGCCGTGGAGAATCGCGCCGCCTTTGGACTGGGCACGACCAACGGACTCTCTCTGGTGATTGACCCCTACGGGCGCATCACCGCCGAAGGCGACATCAACCAGCGCGGCATCATCATTGGCGAGACCTTCACCGCGCCTGGACAGACCCTCTACACCCGTTGGGGCGATTGGTTTGGGTGGCTGATGGTGGCGGGGATGGCTGTGTTTTTCGGTCTAGCCACTCTGAACAATCGAAAAGGTAGGAAGTAGCGATTTCACGACCGCAGGCACAACTCGTCGTTGAGCGTCTCGACTGAGCCTGTCCTGAGCGTAGCCGAAGGGCTCGACGAAGTCATGCGGCAAAAGAAGGAGACGAACATGACAAAGGACAACACGCAACAACCTTTCAACAAGATTCGCCGCCAAGACCGGGCTAAGGGTGACGCCTGGATCAGGGCCTTTTTGCACCGCGCACCTTTTGGCTCGATGGCAACGGTATGCGATGGACAGCCGTTTATCGTGACGCGCAAGTTTGCCTACGATGAGGCCACGCACGCCATCTACCTGCACGGCGCAGTCAAGGGACGCACCTACGATAACGTCCAGGCCGATGGGCGGGTGTGCTTTAGCGCCAGCGAAATGGGACGACTGCTGCCTGCCCAAAGAGCCATGGATTTCAGCGTGGAATACTCTGGGGTGGTCGTCTTTGGCCGCGCCGTAATCGTGACCGACACGACCGAGGCCAAACATGGATTGCAATTGATACTGGACAAATACTTCCCTCATCTGCGGCCCGGCGAGGACTATGAGCCTGCTACGGATGCTGATTTGAAGGTCACCGCGGTTTATCGGATTGACATCAAGAGCTGGAGCGGCAAGGAGAAGAAGGTAGAGGAAGTAGAACTGTAGTCACCAGTAGACAAATTCAGGAGGTCAAAGTATGAAAGTCTTAGCTCTAAACGGCTCCCCCCGCATGAAAGCCAGCAGCACCTATCACATCATGAAACCCTTCCTGGAGGGGATGGAAGCGGCGGGGGCGGAAACGGAAGTGATCCACATCCGCAGGTTGCACCTGGAGCCCTGCATCGGGTGCTACACTTGCTGGGCGCGCACCCCCGGCGTGTGTATTCACGACGACAGCATGGCAGGTGCACTGGAAAAGTTCAACCACGCCGACATGGTCATCTTCGGCACGCCGCTCTACCACTTCACCATGAGCGGCATCGTGAAAAATTTCATTGACCGCACCCTGCCGCGCCTGGAACCGTGGCTGATCCCACACCCCCGCGTCGCCGGCGTCACCGGCCATCCCGAACGGGTCCACAAGCCGGATAAGATGTTCTTGATCTCCCCCTGTGGATTCCCGGAGTTCGAGCACTTCGAATCGCTGGTCGCTACTTTCAAGCACATCGCTCGCATGGAGAACTGGGAATACGTGGGCGAGCTTCTGCGCCCCGGCGCGGAACCCCTCAGTCGTCGCTCGTTGCAAGGGCTGTTTACTCACTACTACGACCTGGTGCGCCAGGCGGGTGAACAGGTAGCCTGCCAGGGAAGCATTTCCGACGAACTGCAAGCTGAACTGCGCCAAGACCTGTTTCCCGGTGGCAAGCAGGCCTTTTACGATATGGCCGCCGGCTACTGGACGGAGCGAATGGATCGTTTCAAAGTTCCCGAAGAGATGCGCCACACTGTCCCTCTCCTGGCGGAAGAACCGGACAGCGTACCCCCTGCTCCTGCCGATCCCAGGCAAAAGCCGTTTCCACTTCCGAGTCTGAAAAATCATCAACGGAGGAAAGGACAATGGTAGATAGAAGTAGCCTCACTTGCCGCGAGATCATCGCCGGTATGCCCAGTGCGTTCAGCGCGGAGGCGGCCGGCGATATGGTCTCTGACATTCAATTCCACGTGACCGGGGAAGAACCGGGCGATTACCACTTGCACATCGAAGGCGGCACGTGCACTTTCCGCGAGGGAATCTTAGAGGCCCCCAAGCTCACCATCCATACTCCATCTGACGTGTGGGTGGCGATCAGCAACGGCGAAATGGATGGCCAGCAAGCCTTCATGCAGGGCAGATACCGCGTGGAAGGCGACTTCAGCCTGCTGATGAAGCTGAACGACCTCTTCAAGGCTGGCTAGCGCCCTGTGGGGCGTTTCTTGTTTCCACCAGACTGGAGTTCCCGATTCAACTGCTTTGATGGAACAGGTGGCGATAAATCCGGCAAGTAGTAGCACTACAGAAAGCCACCTGCGTTAACCGCGCAGGCGGCTTTTTTGGTGTTGCCAAAGGAGGCGAAAGCTGGTATACTATCACGGTGAAGTACTACACCGAGGAGCCGCTGCTGGCCGAACACGGCTTTGCGGCCTTGATTGACCTCCAGGACGCTGATGTCAGAATCCTGTGGGATGCTGGCATTACCCGGATCGCGTTGCTGGAGAACATGAAGCGCATGGAGATGGACCCGGCGACGATTGACAAAATCGCGCTGAGCCATGGTCACGGGGACCACACCGCCGCGGTGACGGACGTTCTCCAGGCAATCGTCGTTAGACCGGAGCCGAAGAAATGGGAGCAAGACCCCACACCAGAGGAGTTGCGTAGTTGGGTGGAAGGACGTCGCGTGCCGCTGATCGCGCATCCCGCAGCCTTTCGGGAGCGTTGGGGCAGGCAGAAGGATGGTACCATATTCGGCCCGGTTTTGCCCCCGCCACGGGATGAGTGGGAGGCAGCCGGTGCAGACATCATCCTCTCAGAAGGGCCTTACGAGCTGGGGCAGGGATGCTGGACCACGGGGCTGGTCCCGCGCCTGAGCTTTGAGAAATCGGGCCGGCCCTCGACGATGGCTTACCGGCAAGGGGATGCCTTCCTCCACGACGATATTGACGAGAATCAGGCCATAGTCATCAATGTCAAGGACAAGGGCCTGGTCATCGTTTCCGGGTGTGCCCATTCGGGGATTGTGAATACGGTGAGCTATGCGCGAGAGATCAGCGGCGTGGACAAGGTCTGGGCCATCCTCGGCGGGTTCCATCTTGGCAGAGCGAAGGACGAGGAGATTGAGCGTACCATCGCCGCGATCAAAGCTCTCAGGCCGACGCTGATTTCCCCTTCGCACTGCACTGGCTTTGGGGCGATCAGTCAATTCGCTGCCGAGATGCCAGATGAGTTCGTGTTGGGTGTCGTGGGCACAACGTACTTGTTCTAGCCAGGTCGGAGATGATGAAAAGTCAGATGACAAACCCACCCTGCGTGACTGTAGTTGCACTGGTGTTCATTCAGCAGGGCGATGCCATTCTGCTGGTCAAGCAGGACTATGGCCAGCAGTACTGGTCGCTTCCTGGTGGCATGATGGAGCCTGGCGAGTCCGTAGATGAAGCAGCCATCCGCGAGGTCAGGGAAGAGACCGTGCTTGACGTTCAGTTGAGGCGCGTGGTGGGCTTGTACTCAAAGCCAGGTGAAGATGGCTTGGCGGTGTGTTTCGAGGGAGAGGTAGTCGGCGGTACTCTGAAGGCTGATCATGAGATTACCGAGTGCCGCTATTTCCCCTACGATCGTATTCCCGAAGCCACAAGAGAGCACCTGCGCCAGCGCATCGAAGACTTCCGAGGCAATTTCTCACACGTTGTGATTCGCACACAGTAAGGCACACAGGTCGAATTTGCGAACTGACAAACGCCTATGGGGAAAGGCTAACCACCTGGAGAAGCTGAGGGCGCCTGGGGACTGTCAGGTAACTGGCAGCCCTACCTCGATTAAATCAGAAAGGATGTACCATGAGTTATGAACACACGCAAAGGTCGCCTTGGTCCTGGCTGCTTCTCACGCTTGGGGCGCTGAGCCTGGCCGCCACGTGGTCTGTCTCGCGCCAGACGTTGCCAGTGCTGATTCTCGTAGGTGTCGGCATCATGTTTTTGGCGACGGGTCTTTGTTTCGGGAGTCTGACTGTACGCGACGAGGGCCAGTGGTTGGCCGTCAGATTCGGCCCTCTTCCAGTGTTCGGGACAAAGATCGTATACTCCTCGATCACCGGCGTCGAGGCCGCGCGTTCCGACGCCCTGGACGGGTGGGGGATACATTGGATTCTGGGCCGAGGCGTGATTTATAATGTATGGGGCTTTGACTGCGTGAGAATACAGAGGGGGAAGAAAACGGCTCGAGTCGGCACAGATGACGTTGACGGCTTGGTCAGCTTCTTGAGGACCAAGGTTCAGTCTTTACAGTGACCATAGGAGCAAGCTTAATGACGAAAACACAGCGTGACTGGGGGCAGTTTGCTCTGCTCCTTATTGATGTCCAGCGAGATTTCTGGTCAGAGCGAGTGGCCCAGAGTTTCCCTGGTTTTCCAACCAACATTACCCGACTCCTGACCTTCTGTCGGAGCGAAGGTATAGAGATTGTCCACCTTCGTGCGAGCTTTAAGCCAGACATGTCCGATTGGATGCCAACGTATATACTGCAGGGGCGCATTCCCTGTGTCCAGGGGACGGCAGGGGTAGAGATACTTCCTTTCGCGCTTGATAAGCCCGGCGAAATGGTCATAATCAAGCAGACGTTCGATGGCTTCCACAGCCCGGAGCTGCTGCGCTATCTGCAGGAAAAGCGAAAACGTTTTGTGTTGACAGCCGGGTTGGTCACTTCTGTCTGTGTGTTCTTGACCACGGCATCGGCTACTCAAAGCGGCTTCCTGACTACCTTAATCGAAGACTGCTGTGCAGATCGCCCGCAAGCGCACGAACAAACGCTAGACACGTACCAGTTCATATTCCAACGGACGACGCTGGACCTCATTCCTGAGCGCCACTCTGAATGGCTGGCGGCACTGAAGCAACTTGATGAATTGGCTGAGCCCTGATCGGAGTGTGCACCTGAATGAGTAGCAGCGTTTTGGTCCTCTTTTCCGGATTGCCTGGAGTGGGAAAGACGGCCTTGGCGCGCAAAGTCGCTCGCCATTTGCACATTCCACTCTTGGCCAAGGATCGCATTCAGTCAGCGCTCAGAATTCGCGGTCTCGCCGATGCGGGAACACCCGACGGATACCATCTGATGCTGGACCTGGCCGATGAGCAGTTGAGCTTGGGGGTGAGCGTCGTATTGGATGCTGTTTTCCCAATGGAGGGGTTCCGATCGGCCGCTCGTGACATCGCCTACCGCAACAGCGCGAACTTCCGTCCCATCTACTGCTACTGCTCCGACCGATCAGTCTGGCGAGAGCGGATGCAAGGGCGGCAGCAATACGTGCCCAACTGGATCCCCGTAGGCTGGGAAGCGGTGCAACGTTTGCAGGCGATGTATGAACCCTGGGATCCAGCGACAGCACTTTTCGTTGATTCATTGAACAAATTCGAGGATAATCTGGTATTGGTAATAGACTGGATTCGCATAGGAGGTTAAAAATGGAGACCAGACCGTTTGGCAAAACCGGGGAATTGTTCCCCATCCTGAGCTTTGGCGGGCAACGGATTGTGGATGAGCACAATTGCACCGAAGAAGAGGCCATCGCAATCGTCAACACCGCCATTGACCGCGGCATCCGCTACTTCGATACCGCCTGGATCTACTCCAATGGGCAGGCGGAGACCCGCCTGGGCAAGGTGGTCAAACACCGGCGGTCGGAGATGTGGATTTCCACCAAGACCTGGGACACCACCCGTGACGGGGCCCGCCGCCAACTGGAGGAGAGCCTGACGCGGCTGCAAACCGACTACGTGAACGAGTGGCGGCTGCACAACGTGTGGGACTATGCCCGACTGGATGAATTCACCGGCCAGGGCGGGGCGCTGGAGGCAGCGGTGCAGGCGCGCGAGGAGGGGCTGGTGCGCCACATCAGCATCAGTTCCCACACCGACCCGCAGGTACTGATCGAGTCGCTCAACCGCTTTCCGTTTGATAGCGCGCTCATCGCTCTCTCCGCGCTGGATCACTTCATCCTCAGCTTTGCCGAGGAGTTCCTGCCCGTCGCCAACGCCAAGTGGGTCGCTACCATCGCGATGAAAGTGCTGGGGCTGGGCAGCCTGACCCACGAGGTGGAGCGCTCCCTGCGCTACGCCTTCGCCCTGCCGGTCAGCACGGTGATTGTGGGGATGGAGACCATGGCCCAACTGGAGCGTAACCTGGCCATTGCCGAGGCCTTCGAGCCGATGACCGACGCAGAGCGATTGGCCTTCTTCAAGGACATCATCCCGCTGGTCCGGCCAGAAAAGATGCGTTGGAAAGCGACTGACTGGGACAATCCGACCGAGTGGATCCCCCGCGGCCGGGGATTGCAGGCGGAGCGGAAGAGGTGATTGCTTTGGAGTTTGACCTGATCGCTTTTGATGCCGACGATACCTTGTGGCATAACGAGCCCCTGTACGTAGAGACTCAGGACAAGCTCAAAGTACTGCTGGCGGGTTATGCCGATGGGGAGATGGTTGATCAGTGGCTCTATCAGACAGAGATGAGCAACCTCATACACTACGGATACGGCATCAAGAGCTTCACCCTTTCCATGATTGAGACCGCTGTCGAGTTGACAAAAGGGAGGATTGAGGGGGCAGAGGTTCTAAAGATCGTTGGCTTTGCAAAAGAGATGCTCACTTCCCAGGTGCAGCTCCTTGAGCATGCGGAGGAAACTGTTTGCGAATTGGCCAGATCATACGAGCTAATGGTCATCACCAAAGGCGACCTCCTCGATCAGCAGTCCAAACTCTCGCGGTCAGGCATCGGCGACTACTTTCGACACGTTGAAGTTGTCAGCCAGAAGACCCAGAGTACTTACGCGGCGCTGCTGGCCAAGTACAGGATTGAGCCGCAGCGATTCCTCATGGTGGGCAATTCGTTGAAATCAGACATCCTGCCCGTGCTTGCCGTTGGTGGGCATGCGGTGTACATCCCATATCATACCACCTGGGCCCATGAGACTGTAGATAGTCAACGTGTCGAGCATGACGGATATTATGAATTAGAACACCTGGGCCAATTACCCCAGTTGATTGAACGGCCAGGCTGTGGTTAGTTGGAACTGGTGTGTCTGGGAGTTCAAATGTCAGTGACCCTGAGTCATCGCATCGTGATCGCGACTCTCAAAGGTCTGACCGGCCTCCTTTGCCGCATAGACGACGCGCAATTGGCGCGGGTAGCGGATCAAGGGCCGCTGATCCTCGTCGCCAACCACGTCAACATCCTTGAAATCCCCATCCTGTATACCCGGCTGCAGCCGCGTCCGGTGACGGGTTTCGCCGCAGCCTATCGGTGGGAAAAGCTTTGGACACGATGGCTGTTGGACGTGTGTGGGGCCATTCCCTTGCGCAGAGGTGAAGCCGATATCGCCGCCATGCGCAAGGCTTTGGAGATGCTGAAAGCGGGCTACATTTTTGCCGTTGCCCCTGAGGGAACCCGCAGCGGGCACGGACGTTTGCAGGAGGCCCATCCAGGTGTCGTGCTGTTGGCGTTACGAAGCGGCGCGCCCCTGTTGCCTGTTGTCTACTATGGTAGCGAACACTACCGGGAGAACCTGCGCCGATTGCGCCGCACCGATTTCCACATCGTCGTCGGCAAGCCTTTCCACATTGATACCGGTGGGGCCAGAGTGACTCGTCAGGCGCGCCGACAGATCCTCGACGAAGTCATGTATCAGATGGCTGCGCTGCTCCCCCCGGCCTACAGGGGCGTCTATTCTGATCTGACCGCAGCTACCGAGAAGTACCTGAGTTTCCAGCCCGACCTGATGTACTGAGCGTATTTTGGTTTTGTGAATTTTGGCTGGGCGCGGTTTCAGAGTCAACCCATAACACACAGGCCGCGGAGTTTAGAGAGAGAAGAAGATGAACATCCAGAAATTGCTGCCAAAGATAATCAACATAGCATTGATCCTGGGGCTATTGGTTGGGTGTAACGCCCCTGCGGTCGCGCCTACGCTCGTCCCTCCAACCTCGATCCCAACTGCTGTGCCAACGCCCACGCCCCGCGCCGATGGCCTGTCACACGAAGAAGCCGCGACCCTCAGCAGCCTGGAGCAGGTGGACGACTACCCGCTATACACCATGCGCTACTACGGCGCGTACGAGCAGAGGGTGTCTTCCACTGAGACAGCATCGCTGCCGGCATGGGCCTGCTCGCTTTTCGCGGCCCTCGGCGATGCGGACCATAAGCTCTATGGCCGCAACTTCGACTGGGAGTACAGTCCAGCCCTGCTCCTGTTCACTGATCCACCGGATGGTTACGCATCGGTTTCGATGGTGGACATTGCCTACTTCGGGTTCGGGGGAACCAAGTCGGGCACAGTGACCGACTTGCCTCTCAGCGAGCGCCGCGCGCTTTTGGAAGCACCGTTCTGGCCGTTCGATGGCATGAACGAGCACGGTCTGGCTGTTGGCATGGCCGCCGTGCCGCCAGGGCAGATGCGCCCCGATCCCAACAAACAGACCATCGGCTCGTTGGGGGTGATCCGCAAGATGCTCGATGATGCCAGCAACGTAGACGAGGCCATCGCCATCCTGCAAAGCTACAACATTGATTTTGAGGGCGGCCCGCCCCTCCATTACCTGATCGCCGACTCGTCGGGGCGGTCGGTGCTGGTGGAGTTCTACCAGGGTGAGATGGTCGTCATCCCCAACGAGACGCCCTGGTATCAGGCGACCAACTTCTTGCGCTCCTCAGTTGGCGAGTCTGCGGAAGGGGTGTGCTGGCGGTACGACAAGATCAGCCAGCGACTCACAGAAGCCGAGGGTCAGCTTACCGTGCAAGACGCCATGAACCTCCTGGCCGAAGTGTCCCAGGGGAGCACCCAATGGTCGGTTGTTTACGGGATGAGCACCGGCGATGTGAACGTGACCATGGGGCGGGAGTACGACACTTTGCACACTTTCCCCCTGAGTTTGGCGGACGAGTAGCGATTCTCATTGATGGTAGCCCGGCACAAAACAAGGCCCAAAATGAGATTTGCTTCCGTAACGGGATCGTTGTATAATTATGGATATGCGCATCATCTCTCGCAAAGCACTAAGAGAGTTTTGGGAACGACATCCAGACG
>CAYWWC010000025.1:0-25934 GCA_964461615.1 uncultured Anaerolineae bacterium | reverse complement strand
CGATTCGCGGATCGTCTTGTAGCGCGCCTGGGGGCCGCCGATGCGGTATTGTTTGGATAGGTTTTCGACACGAATGGCGATGTCACTCATATTTTTTGCCACGAATTACACGAATTATCACGAATTTTCTTTATTTTTTTCTTCTCTTCGTGTGAATTCGTGAAACCTGTCCTGAGCACTTCGTCCTTGGGACGTAGTACCAAGGGCCTGTCGCTTGCACTGAGCTTGTCGAAGTGAAGGATTCGTTTCGTGAAATTCGTGGCTAACTCTTTCACCTCACGATGCGTTTCTATGGTATTGGTTGGAAAGGTTTTCGACTCGGATGGCGATATCACTCACGTTCAGACCGCCCCTTCACTCGGCTGCTTCCTCTGCGATGATAGCCAGCACACCTTCGGCACTAATCGGTTCGCGCGATAGCACATTTGCTTCCGTGCTATCGTGAACGTGGTGGGGGTGTGTCGGCACTTCTGGATGGTGTGCCGCGTTGTCCCACCGTTTGCGCAACTGACCATCGGAGCCCTGCCAGTGAAAGCTGTACTTCGTCACGTGCAATCTTCCTCCCACGACCTGGAAACGCTCGAACATCTCCAACAGGCCACCGTCACGCAGTGTGAGACGATAGCGAAACAGTCCCACGTCGCCCTGCGCTTCTTCACGTATCACTTCCCAATGCACCACCTGGCGGTTCAGCGCGATGAGCGCTTTGATATAGCCCAGGTAATCGGCTGCGTCTTTCACGAGGCCATCTCCAGGCGCTGGATTTTCTTCATGATGTCCTCTCGAAGTTCGTACAAGCCAGCCCATTCGAAGAAGTCCATCGCATCGCCCAGCTCCCCAGACTCAAAACGGCAGTAGAACGCTCCAGATTCCATACCGTAACGCCGCTCAAACTCACGCAGGTCACGCTCATACCGCTCCAGGCGCAGCTGATGCCGACTGAGAGAGATATCCAGCAGCTTTCCTAAAATCAAGCCCAGTTCAGCTTTGTCGGAATAAGTATCTTGGAGGACCTGTAGCTTGTACAATGCATCCACTATCAACCTCCTCAATGATTGGTTCACAATTGGTATTACACGACATCAGCAAACGTCTTCTCCATACGACGGAAGTAGAACGCCCCACTGATCAGCAACCCCACTGCCACCAGCGCCGAAACGAGGACAATGGGACCTGGCGCCGCCTCTGTCCCCAGCAAGGCCCAGCGGAAGCCCTCGACCACGCCAGCCATGGGGTTGATGCCATACAAAGTACGCCACGGCTCATCGAGCAGGCTGCTGGGATAGGCAATGGGCGTGGCAAACATCCAGGCCTGCACCAAAAAAGGCACCGCATAGCGCACATCGCGAAACTGCACGTTCATCGCCGTGAGCCACAAACCAACCCCCAAAGCGGTCACCAGCGCCAAGAGCAGTAGCAGCGGTAGCCAAACAATGGCGCCAGTCGGCACGATACCATAGAACAACATCATACCCAAGAGCACCACAAAGGCCAGCGTGAAGTCCACGCCGCCCGAGATCACTGCCGAGATGGGGATCACCAGGCGCGGGAAGTAGACTTTCTTGATCAGGTTGGCACTGCCCACCAGGCTGGCGGACGACTGGCTCAACCCGTTGGCGAAGAAGGTCCACGGCACCAGGGCGGCGTAGCTAAAGATGGGGTAGGGGATGTCATCTGACGGCATCTTGGCCAACCGTCCAAAGAACAAAGAGAATACCACCATAGTGAAAAAGGGCTGGATGATGGCCCAGGCCGCGCCCAGCACCGTCTGCTTGTAGCGCACCTTGACGTCGCGCCAGGTGAGGAAGTAGAGCAGCTCGCGGTACTCCCACAGGTGGCGCAGATTTAGCGATATCCAGCCTCGCGAGGGGCGGATCATAGTCACCGGGACTGCATCTGCCAAAGATAGATTATGCGTCATTCCGTTTCCCTTGCCGCCTTTACTTGTGTCTCAATCCACGGATACGTGTACCCAATCCCCTCTTTCAAGAACACCTTCGCCCGCCATCCTAGTGAGTGAATGCGCTTCTTGCTGAAGTTCCGCGATTGTACCCCTACTGGGCCTTCAACGTACTTCTTATGGATCTCTTTGCCCGCGACCTCGATCACTGTCTCCACCAACTCGTCCACCGTCACGTGTTCGGAAGAGCCGATGTTGACTGGGCCCTCGAGGTCGGAGTGCATCAAGAGATAAATACCGTCCACCATATCGTCCACATAAGTGTAAGCACGGATCGCCCCCCCGTTGCCCCATACCTCAATCGTACCGCCTTGTCCTGAGCTTGTCGAAGGGCCATCCTCGGCCTCGGCAACCTTGCGGCAGAGCGCCGCCGGCGCCTTCTCCCGCCCGCCTCGCCAGGTCCCTACCGGGCCATAGCAATTCTGGAACCGCGCGATGCGCACCTTCATATCGGTGTGCCGACCATAAGCCATCGCCACACGCTCAGCATACAACTTCTCCCAGCCATACTCATTGTCGGGATGTGCCGGGATGGCGTCGTCTTCAGTCAGCGCCGGCTCGCCGGGCTGCATATCCCGGTATACGCAGACCGATGAGGAGAAGAAATACCGCGGGATGCCCATCGCCGCCGCCGTGTGCGCCATATGGATGTTGATCAAAGCGTTGTTATGCATGATCTTGCACTCAGCGAAGGGAATAAACCCCATACCGCCCATATCGGCCGCCAACTGGTAAACCTCATCGAAGGCGCCTTCCTCAAGAGAGAACGCCGCTGCGCAATTTCCCGGCTCTCTCAGGTCAAGAAGCAAGAATTCATCAGCCGCCGTCGGTGCAAATTCGTGCTCCTTGATATCAACACCACGGACCCAATACCCTTCTTTCTTGAGTTTCTTGACGAGATGCCCACCGATGAAACCTCCCGCGCCACAAACTAACGCCCTTTTCACTACCCTCAACCTCCTCAAAGTATTCCCGTATCAGCCTCGGCAGCACTTTCTGGCCATTCTGCGGTGTCCAGATAATCCTTAACCTTCACTTCCCCACTATTTGACTCCAGCCATTCCAACTTCAGTCCTCTCCCGTCAACCCGGAGCACAGGGATCCGATCCTTCTCTGACATTGACTCTATCTGCACTCCATGCTCCAGGCAAGTCAGGCGACAGATCTCAGCCACGTCTCCATCACCCTCTATCCGCACCTCCTTGTATCCGGCCGCCTGCACCCGTTCGAGTAGCCGCTTCGCCTCCGCTCGTACTTCCCGATACACATGCAAAGATGCCTGCATGTACTCATAGGCCAGCCGCCCCTTTTCGGTCATTCCCTGCGGCGTGATCAGATACTGTAGACGCTTGCGCTGCATCCGCTTGGCCTTCACGTAGCCCTTGGCGAGCATGCGCTTCAGGTACCAGTTCACGCTCCCTACTGCCACACCCAACTTCGTGGCCATACCGACCTGCGTGATATCTGGCTCCATCTCAATGTATTCTAAAATCCGGAGATCTCGCTCCACCTCAGATATCTTTTTCCCATCCATAATTCATCAATTGAATTATAACACGCTCTCAGGAAAAAGTCAAATGCCAATATCCACCAATATTCTTCGCCAAAATAGGGAGCAACTACATCCCCAGCGCCAATCCTCAATAGCCTCAGGGTAGGCGCTGGGAATAGTCATTTCATAACTAGAATGAGACCTACGGCTCCCTTAGAGAGTGTCTGAAACTCTTACCGCTCCAGGTAGGCCACAATAGCCCTGGCATACTCATCGAGGTCGATCAGGCGCTTCTTTAGGATGCCGTAGACCTTGGCATCGTCAATCTTGGCGTAGTCGTGGACGATCAGATTGCGGAAGCGAGCCAGGTCGAGCAGCGCGAATAGCAGCTCCTGGGGAACCACCCCCTCTTCTCCCAAAACTTGGAACACGTCCCTGTTACTCTCCGGATAGCGGAACCCTTCCAGGGCAATCAGACGCCGACCGATGTCCAGACAGACTTCGGCCGCGACCTGCAATGCTCGCTCAACAGCCCTGCGGAGCATTTTGTTGTTCAGATAGACTCGAAAGCTGGTTGCCCGCTCACGGTAGTCTTGGAGCTCGTCTACATACTCAGCGAGCAGTTTCAGCCGGCTGGCGATGATGTCGTCTACGTCCCTCAAGGCCCACCTCCTTGATCTTCTGCAACAAATCGCGGGTATGGAAATCATACATTGGCTTCAGGTCGGCGTAGACCTTGCCTGCCCGTACCTCAAACTCGACCCGCGACCGCCGGTCTCGCTCAAAGATCAACCGACCGTGTCGTAACACCTGATCCTGCAGCAGCGGTGGAGCATCGTTTAACACTACCACGTCCGCCTCTCGACCGCAGACGTCGCTCACCTCGCTCATTAGACGCAGTCGCCGCTCGAAGCGAACCACGCCGTCCTCCTCGGAGAGCAATACCGCCGTATCCACATCGCTGTCAGGCCGTGCCTTGCCCGCAACCCATGAGCCGAATAGATAGGCCGCGATCACATCCTGTTGGCTGGAAAAGTAGTCGCGCAACGCGGCCTCTAATGCCTGGTCATCAAACTCCGATGGGTTTCTACGCCTCACGCTCATGTCCCCTCACTTCTTCATCCCTGCCTCGACGGTGGTCTTTGCTCGCTGACTATATTATACACCATTATCCAAGATTAGAAAAAAGCCCCAATACACGGGGCTTTGAGCAGAGCCGCCCAGCGGAATTGAACCGCTAACCTAGCGCTTACGAAGCGCTTGCTCTGCCGCTTGAGCTAGGGCGGCCAGCAACCATGATTATACTCCAAAGTAATCGAAAGCACAAATCTACTTAACGTGCATGGTCTTGGCTGCGGCCAAGAAGGCGGAGAATAGGGGATGGGGGCGGTTGGGCCGGGATTTGAACTCAGGATGAAATTGGCTGCCTAGCATCCAGGGGTGATCGGCGAGTTCTACGATCTCTACCAAGTGTCCGTCGGGCGAAAGGCCACTGAGCGCCAACCCGGCCTCGGTCAACAGGCCGCGGTAGGCATTGTTGAACTCGAAACGATGTCGGTGACGCTCGCCGACGAGCACTTCGACAGAACTCAAAACAGGCTTCTGGCCGTAGGCAGCGGCAGCTTTTGTGCCGAGGACCAACTGGCAGGGATAGACGCCCAGGCGCATGGTGCCCCCCATGTCGGAGATGCCCTCCTGTTCCGGCATGAGGTCAATGACGGGATGCCTGGTGGCGATGTTGAACTCGGTAGAGTTGGGCTCATCGCTGCCCAGGACGTGTCGGGCCAGCTCGATGACCATGACCTGCATCCCCAGACAAAGACCCAGGTAGGGCACTTTGTTCTCACGAGCGTAGCGGGCGGCTACGATCTTGCCCTCGATGCCCCGGTAGCCAAAGCCGCCAGGCACGACTATACCATCTACTTGACCCAACGTGTCCAGGCTCCGGCCTTCCTCCAGGTCCTCGGCTTTGACCCAGTCAATTTGGACGTCGCAGCCGCAATGGACGCCAGCATGGTGGAGGGCCTCGCGCACACTGAGATAAGCATCCTGCAGCTCAATGTACTTACCCACCACGCCGACCCGGATTCTCTCTTTGGGGCGCTTGATTTCCTCAACTAACGCGCACCAGTCATCCAGGCCAGGCTCGCCAGCGGGCAACTCCAGTCGCTCGACGATGAAGTCCCCCAGTCCCGTTTCCTCCAGGATGAGGGGCACTTCGTAGATGCTCTCCATGGTCACCAGAGGAATGACGGCTCGCTGCTCAACGTCGCAGAACAAGGCGATCTTATCCCTGGCCTCTCGGCCCACGGGGTAATCGGAGCGGCAAACGATGACGTCGGGCTGGATACCTATGCCCCGCAATTCCCTGACGCTGTGCTGTGTGGGCTTGGTCTTCAGCTCGCCGGTGGAGCCGATGTAGGGCAGGAGGGTGAGGTGGATGTAGAGAGTGTTCTCGCGGCCCAAGTCTTTGCGCATCTGGCGGATGGCCTCCAGAAAGGGCAGGCTCTCGATATCGCCCACTGTGCCCCCTACCTCCACGATGACTACATCGGCTCCGCTCTCCTCGGCCACCAATCTGATGCAGCGTTTGATCTCGTTGGTGATGTGGGGGATGACCTGAATGGTGCCGCCCAGATAGTCGCCCCGCCGCTCCTTGGCGATGACTTCGGCATAGACCTGGCCAGTGGTCACGTTGCTGGCGCGGGTCAGGTTTTCGTCAATGAAGCGCTCGTAATGCCCCAGGTCGAGATCGGTCTCCGCGCCATCCTCTAGGACGTAGACCTCACCGTGCTGATAGGGCGACATGGTGCCCGGGTCAACGTTGATATAAGGGTCCAGCTTCTGGATGGAGACCGAGATGCCGCGGCTTTTAAGGACGCGGCCGATGGAGGCAGCGGTAACTCCTTTGCCAACGGAGGATACTACTCCCCCGGTGCAGAAAATGTACTTAGCCATTCTTTTTACCTCGGACCGTGTTGCATGTTGCGTGATTCGCGAGAATGTTGCCGAGCACATGTCATTGCGAGCGACGGTACGGGGCGAAGGAATCCCCCCATTGCGGGCTGGAGATTGCTTCGTCGCGGAGTTTACACTGAGTGGAGCGAAGCGCCTCTCGCAATGACACATACGGGAGTCTGGTTGCGGCTGCGCCGCGCTACGTTTGACGTTTCACGTCTTCACGTTCTCGAATCCGCTGCCAACATTCTCGAATGCGTTGCAATTCTCTGAGGCTCTCAGGCGCCTCGCCGTAGTGCACCTTCACGTAGGCTTCTGTTATGGCCGCGGCCTCGGTCTGGCAATCGGGAAAAGCGAGACTCAAAGCTGGCAGGTACTCGTAGGGCGTCTGGGCGGGCGGGCGGGGGAAGCCTTGCCTCTCCGCCAACCGGGCCATGTTGGCGTAGATCTTGCGGATGGACACTGCAGCGTAGAGCCGCATACCGGGGCCAAACCGCCCTACCAGTCCAGCCATGTCCTTGAGACGACCCCAGCCGTCGCGCAAGGAGTTCAGCATTCCATCAGCAAAAGCCGCTGACGACCAGAGGGATTCGCGGATCTCGTCGCCCCTTCGCTGCCTGTCTCGTCGTCGCCGCAGGGTGAGGGCCAATACCATCAAGGCGGCCACCCCAACAAGCCCCAGACAAACGTAACGGGAGATGGTCATCAACAAACGCGGTGATTGGGTCGGTTCGCCAACCGGAAGGTCCTCAAGACCTAGCGGCTCAAGGCCCTCAAAGCTCTCAGGGAGGCCTTCAGCGACTTGCTGGAATATCCCGAAGAACCACCGCAAGACAGGCTCCAGAAGCTTGATCAATAAGATTAAGACGTACTCTACCACTCTCAGCAACGGGGCAAAGACCGGTTCCAACCAGCGCACGATCTGAGAGAAGCCTTCCACCGAGTAAATCCGGGAGATCAACCACGCTGTGATCAGGACGACGACGATGGAGCCAAGCAATATGGCTAACCAGGTAAAGTTAAAGGGCGCCCCCACGCCTCCTTTGGCCTGATTGACTTCTTCCACCCGAGCCAGGGCGACAGCCATGAGGCTGAAGAAGAAAAAAGGCAGAATCAATACTGCAAAATCATAGCCCAGAGTGGATAACAACGGCGTGGAAAAAACGAGCAACAGTATGCCCAGGCGAAAGGAGAAGCCCACCCCTTGGAAAGTCAAATGGCGTTGGCCGATACTGATCCCACGCCACCACAAAAAGAGGATAATGACAACGACAATGGCTTCCGGTGGCAGTGAGTAGAAATACAGAAGCGCCCCTCCCGCTTTCCCCAACCAGCCAAGATCGAACAAGCCGTAACCTGGGTAAAGGAGAGAGCGCATGATCAGGATGGTAGTGATCACTACCGCGACAATGAGGGCCCCTCGCTGGTACAAGAGATCGAGCTGCAAGCGGTCCAGAATACGGCCAAAATAAACTACGGCCAAGACAAGGATGCCCAGTGTCAGCGCTGTGCCATACGGCGCGGCGACCTCTACTTCGACCGTAAGCGAAGCGACGCTCAGTACAAGTGCCCGACGGGTGATCACCAAGGCCCAGGGTGTGAACCAACACATTTCCGCAGCAACGAGGGTCGCGTATAGCGCTTCCTTGCGCCAGTTCGGATGGACGATCCCCACCACACTCAACCTCCTAACCTGGTGAACGTTTCCACTGCCTGCCTACCTTGTACAAACTCCCCCCGCACCTCCCCTTTTCTCGACGGAGGACGAAAATCTATCTCCACGCCAGGCAGATGATAGGAGAGTATGCCTTCCAATTCTCGACTTGGCGGCTCCTGATCCAAAGAGATGAGCACCAGGCGGCGACCTACATCCCGCAGCCGCAGCAAGGTGGCGACGAGTTCTTCGCTGACTATCGCAGTCACCACTACCAGTGTAGCACCCCAGGGCAACCTGGGGCTTTCCCTAATTAGCAGGTCTTCGATGGAAGAGGTAGCAAAGCCGGTTACGGCCGCCAATGCTTCCAAGATGCGGGCCAACTGCTTGGGGTCACGGCTCGGCAGCACCTTGATGGGCTGATCCGAGTGAGGCACGCTGCCGTTGGCAATAGCTCCCACGATGTAGCGCTGCTCTGCGCCGTAGTTGGCGATGGAGGCCGCCACGCTTATTGCTTTTTCCAACAGGGCCGGGTCTGTCCCCTGCCAATGCTTGGCGAAAGTGGCCACGTTGAGAAAAACGACCAGGTTGAAGGAAGTTGTCGGCTCGTAAACCCTGGTTTGCAGCCTTTGCTGGCGAGCAGTGGCTTTCCAATGGATGTGCTTGAAGCTATCCTCCGGCTGATGGTCGCGCACGCCGATGGTGCGCATCGGATCCTCGAAGATGCGCTGCCTGGCTTTGGTCTCGCCGAAAGGCTCTTTGGACAACAACCCCAATTCGGTAATGGGCACCACCTTGGGATAGACGATGAGCCAGTCATCCTTCTTCTGCCACCCCTCCTGGCTGAAGAGACCAAAGAGGTCACCTGACTTTAGATGCGCTGGCCCGAAGCGGTAATAGCCGCGTTGCGGGCAGTGTAATTGGTAGCGACGGGACACCCGCTGGTACCAACGCAGGGAAAAGGCAGTGACCAATTGACCAACGTTCGACGATTGCGAGGTTATCAACTCTTCATCCAAGAGCGGCACACCCAACGGGAATTGGTCTTCAATCTGTAGCCAGCCCACCGGCAACAGCTTCCAATTGGAGACCCGTAGGGTGAGCTCCAGGGTCTCATCTGGGAAGGCCCGCCGCTCGCTGAATAGTCGCTCGTAGTGCAGGCCATGGAGAGCATACTTGTTCCACAGCCAGGCTATGGGCACGATGGTGAGCAGCAACGCCGCCACCAGCATCAGGCCCTTTTGGCGGAAGACCAGGCCAACGAGGGTCAACATGATCGCCAGGGCGATCCAGGCCTCGCTGAATTGTGTTTCCTTGGAATGATCAATAGTGATGCGGCTCAACTCACTTCTCCACCGGGACCGGAACCGAATTCACTACTTCCATCACTACCTCCTCAGGATTGCGGCCGCGCAGGCGGGTCTGGGGGCTGATGATGATGCGGTGGGTCAGGACGTAAGGGGTCAGGTGCTTGACGTCGTCGGGGATGACGAAATCCCGCCCACGGATAGCGGCCAGGGCCTGGCAGGTCTGGTAGAGAAACATTGTGCCCCTGGGGCTGACCCCCAGCTCCACCGAAGGGTGCTCCCGAGTGGCCCGCGCCACCTGCACGATGTACTCCCGCACCGACTCCTCGACCTTAACGCGACTGGTCTCCTCCTTCAGAGTCAAAAGCTCTTCTGCCGAGGTTACGGCCTCCAGGTTCTCCAGAGGATCGTCGTGCTCGAAACGAAGCAATATCCGGTTCTCCTCCTCCTCGGTAGGATAGCCTATTTCGATCTTCAGCATGAACCGGTCTATCTGGGCTTCTGGGAGGGGGAAGGTGCCCTCTAACTCGATGGGATTTTGGGTGGCCAAGACGAGGAAGGGACGAGGCAGGGGTTTGGTGTCCCCATCCACAGTGATCTGTCGCTCCTGCATGGCTTCGAGGAGGGCGGACTGGGTGCGTGGGGTGGCGCGGTTGATCTCATCGGCCAGGAGCACCTGAGACACCACGGGTCCGGGACGGAACTCGAACTCCTGGGCTTTCTGGTTGAAGAAGTAGATGCCGGTCACATCGCTGGGCAAGAGGTCTGGCGTGAACTGGATGCGCTGAAAGCTACAGCCCAAGGAGCGGGCGACGGCCTTAGCCAGGGTCGTCTTGCCGATGCCGGGCACATCTTCAATCAGCACATGCCCCTCGCACAGCAAGGCCACCAGCGCCAACTCGATGACCTCATCCCTGCCCACGATGACTTTCTTGATGTTCTCCGTGACTCGTTTCACTGTCTCTGCAATCATTCGCAATCTCCTAAACTGAGTTTGTAGTAGGCGTCGTACGGCTACAAGAATTATATCACACTTGCCAAAGCTTGACAAAGAGCGCCTTTGCGCAAATTGAGGGTGCCCCCGTTGGGGATCCTTACGCTTACACTCTCGGATTTTCCCTAAAACAGGTTTTTGTGGTAACATATCCCTAGATCTGCCAAGGGGGAATGATAATGACGGAACAGAAAACTGCGGGCTTTCAGCCTACTGGTCGCTACTTCGAGGAGTTCGCGGGGGGCGATGAATTTGTCAGTCAGGGCCGCACGATAACTGAAGCCGACATCGTGGCCTTCGCTGCCCTCACGGGTGACTGGAATCCACTACACTGTGATGCCGAATACGGCAAAGGCACCATTTTCGGAGAGCGCATAGCTCATGGCCTGTTGGGCCTTTCCATCGCATCGGGACTGCTTGATCGCCTGGGCTTCATAACGGGCACAGCCGAGGCCTTCATGGGCCTGGATTGGAAGTTCCGTGGCCCCATCAAGATCGGGGACACCATCCACGTCGAGGCTAAAGTGACCCGCAAGAAGGAGATGCGACGACTGGGAGGCGGCTTGATCATTTTGGATGTGGCTTTGGTCAATCAAAGGAACGAAACCGTCCAAAAAGGCTCATGGACAGCCCTGATCAAGAGCAAGCCGCTTCCTTGAGGTTTTTACGCGCGCATTTCAATTTGGGCTCGCGCTAGTTTCAAAACACAAGGCTGACCCTGGGAGTAAACGTGGTCAGCCTTGTTCACTAGAAGCGAAGTATAGCTTTCATGCCGACATGGGATTCTGGCGTTAGCTATGATTCACTCGCCTATCAATTGCAGCACCAGCTCCCGTGACCGGGGGCGGTTGTCGAAGTCAATGAAGATGATCTGCTGCCAGGTGCCGAGGGTGAGCCTTTGGTCCACGAAGGGCACCGTCAAGGAGGCGCCTAGGAGCGAAGCCCGTACGTGGGAGTGCCCGTTGCCGTCGCCCCAGCGCAGGTTGTGCTGGTAGGGGATGTTGGAGGGAGTGAGGCGGTCGAAGAAGTCTTGGAGATCGGAGAGCAAACCCGACTCGTACTCCACCGTGGTGACTCCTCCTGTCGAGCCAGTCACGAACACGGTGACCGTCCCGTCCTTCAGGCCCGAACCGGCAACCTCCTGGGCCACCTGCCTCGTTATATCAAGGATGTGACAATTCCCCTTGGTCTTCAGTCCTATTCTCCTGGTGACTACCATATCGCTCCTCACTTTTTCCGCGAATTACACGAACTTCACTAGTTTATCCTCACTCTACCTCGATCTCGAAGCCGAAGGGCACCACTTGGATCCAGGTGTTGCCCGGCTTCAGCGGGATGGGGTTGCCTGCATCGTCCACGAAGCGAATCAAATCCTGACGTTGTGACCTGACCCACTTGCCCTCGAAGGCCTGACCATCGCGGAAAACGACGGCCCGGCCCTCCCCCCATAGCTGAATCTCAATGGAATAGTAGATACGAGGCCCAGTGCTGTCCTCGACGATGTCTGTATCCAGGTGATTGGCGTAGAGCGCCACCACGTTCCTGGCGGCGATTTGCCCACCAGTCAGCTCGTCTCCATGAGGTTCCCCGAGGGTTGAACGCCGGTAAGCCTCGCGGCCCGGGTCGTATTGGTACTCAGCCGAGGCATATTTGGGCGTGTAGAGGAACTCGAGGCTCATGGCCGGGCTGCCGCCCCCTGGCGGCTCGTCGGAGAAGGTCCACCCGGAAAGGTCCTGGCGTTGGTTTAAGCCCCTCGCTTCCGCGATTTCCCACAGGCTCTGAGTGTCGCTGAACAGGGTGTGCTCGTAGGCTTTGCCCTCGCTAGGAATGCGAGCAAAGCCAGAGTGGCCAAAGTCGGGGGACACAACTCTATCAAAGAAGTCCGACTCTTGGATCCTCTGCTTCACCCCGCCGCTGGCCCCGGAATAGGCGAACATGGCCTTGAACATGGCTGGTATCTCCAGGTCGAGAAGGCGCGCACTGCGGATGGAGCCCACCTTTTCCGCGCTCTTACTCAAGAAGACAGCTGTCAGGCGCGTCAACCCGGCCTCGGACAAATGCTCGAAGACAACGTCGGCGTAGCTCAGGCCCGCCTGGGGGCGCACTATTGGGGGAAAGTTGGAGATTTTCACCGCCAGAGGCCGTCGCTCCAGGGTTGCCATATCGCTCACCCCCTCGCCAGTGAGGGGGCAAACGTCGACCGGCAGCAACGTCGGTGACGGCGAAGGCGAAGGCGACGTCAACGACGTTGGAATGGGCGTCGGCATCGGTGTTGGCGTCGGCGGGGGCAGGGGGGTACTGGTTGCTGTAGCGAGCTGGACGCTGATCGGAGTGAGGGTAGCGGTCGGTTGGGGAGTGGCCGTGGGCGGCGGCACGGTGGGAGTAGCTGTGGGCGGCGTGGTGGGCACGGGTGTGAATGTGAATGTGGGTATGGCTGTGGCTGGCGCTGGCGCTGGCGGCTTGGGAGTCTTGGTGGGTGTGGGAGTAGGAGGCGGAGAGGGGCTGCATCCGCCGCTGAGGAGAGGCAGCAGGAACAGCCCACCGATGACGCAAAGGCGGAGAAAAGCGCTCGGCCTGGAAACTGCTTTAGTACCTATCATGATTGTTCTGACCTCCGGCAAGGGATTTCGAATAGCTGTGCATATTATAGCACATTTGCCTCGATTAGACCACTTTTCCCGAAAGCGGGTACGCGCAGCGATCTATCATTGTGGGGTAGCAGGCCAATCGCATTGGCCATCTTTGCGCCAGAGCTTGGAGCAATCTGGGCTCCACTGATCATCGGGAAATCGGTTTGACAATAACGCCATACCAGACTAAAATAACAGACTTGAATCCGTACTTTCATTCTACATTAAGGGAGGAATACCAAGAAATGCATCAGCGAGATCCACTTAAACTTACCCTGAGTACACTTCTCTTAGCTCTACTGTTTTTGTTTCTGCTCACTTTCACCAGAGCTGCCCCTCCCCCACCGGGGCTGTGGGCATCGGCTTCATCCTCCTCTCCGTCTGACTCCTCTCTGTCTGATCTGTCCCCAGAGATATTGACCAAGATCGAGCCTTTGGTTCTCAAGGAACTGACGGAAGCTTCTTGGCAGTATCCTGAGCCCCGCCCTGAGCAAGTCGAAGGGCGTGCCCAAGAGCCCAGCGAGAGCAAGATTGCAGATGGTGAGGAGAAAACCACCTACATTGTCTACCTCAGGGAGCAAGCCGACCTTAGACCCACCCAATTGATGACCGCCAAGCTTGCTCGGCGTCAGGCGGTGGTCTCGGCGCTGCAGGCGACGGCACAGCAAACCCAGGCAGACACGGTCGCCTATCTAGAACAACAGAAATCAGTGGGCAAGGTGGCGGAATACACCTCCTATTGGGTCTTCAACGGGCTGGCCGTGACTGGCGACCTGGAGACCCTACTGGCCCTGGCCGCCCGGCCCGAGGTGGATGCCATCCGCGCCAATCACAGGCGCGAACTCCCTCGCCCCCCCTACGCGAGGACTTCCGCCGTCCCCCCCAACTCTGGGGGGGAGGTGAGTGGGGTGGTGGAATGGAACATCGCCCGGGTGAGGGCCGATGAGGTCTGGCGCGACTTGGACATCGCTGGCGCGGGCGTGGTGGTGGCCAATATGGATACCGGCGTGGACTGGACTCACCCTGCCCTGCAGAGCAAGTACCGGGGCTCGGATGGCGACCACAACTACGATTGGTATGATGCCACGGGCACTTATCCCTATGTCCCCACTGACGGGGGCGGTCATGGCACCCACACCATGGGCACCATAGTCGGCTCTGATACTCCGGCGGGGCTCAGTACAAGCCCCAAGGGCGATTACCACATCGGCATGGCCCCCGATGCTCAGTGGATAGCGGTCAAGATTCTGGGTGATGATGGTGTTGGTTATGACACCTGGATTCACGCCGGCTTCCAGTGGCTGCTGGCTCCCACGGATCTCGACGGCAGCAATCCCGATCCTGGCAAGGCCCCCGATGTGGTCAACAACTCATGGGGACCTGGCCTTTCCAATGTGGCCGACCTCACTTTCCTGCCCGATGTGCAAGCCCTGCGGGCGGCGGGTATCTTCCTTGTTTTCAGCGCTGGAAACAGTGGAGAGCTGGGCGATGGCTCTATCGCCACACCGGCTGGCTTCTCGGAATCCTTCTCCGTGGGCGCCACCGACTTCGAGGACGCCATTGCTTCTCGCAGTAGTCGAGGTCCCTCTTTCTGGAATGAGATCAAGCCTGAGGTGAGTGCGCCCGGCGTGGACATCCGCTCCAGCGTCCCCGGTGGTGGCTACGAGGGGGGCTGGAATGGCACCTCCATGGCTGCCCCCCACGCTGCCGGCCTGGCGGCCCTCTTGCTCTCTGCCAATCCCACTCTAACCATGGACGATCTAGAGAATTTCATGAAGTACACCGCCACTGATTTTGGCGATGTGGGCCCCGACAACACCTACGGCTGGGGGCGGATTGATGCTTACGAGGCGGTGCGCTGGGCCCTGGGGGCAGGCAGGCTCTACGGGACAGTTCGAGGTTCGAGTCCAACTTCCAACCCTTCGGCGAGGCTCAGGACAGGCTTCCAACTTCCAGCTATCCCTGGGGCCACGGTCAGCGGCGCCAGTCAGGCCGGCGACGTGCCAACAGGGTTGGCCTTCATCGTTACCGCCGATGATACGGGGGTCTACGAGGTGAGCGTCCCCGGCGGCCTCTACGACGTAACCGCCAGCGCGTTTGGCTACCACTCCGAGACGGTGAAGGCGGTGGAGGTCGTCACCGGCTTCATGTCGGTGCAAGATCTCGTCCTGTCGCCATCCCCCACAGGCACCCTGGCGGGTCGGGTGACCGAAGCGGATACGGGCGAGCCGCTCACGGCTACCATCCGTGCAATTGATACCCCGATCACGGCCGGCACCGACGCTGCCTTCGGTAGCGGACACTACACCCTGACTTTGCCTGTGGGCAGCTACACTGTAGAAGCCAGACTGAGGGGCTATAAAATCCAGCGGGCAGAGATGAGCATCGCCGAGGGCGCGGTGACCAGCCTGGACTTCGCCCTTGAGACCGCCCCCTCTATATTGTTGGTTGACGCCGACATTTGGTACGGGGATAGCGTCGCCAGCTACTACCAGTGGGCTCTGGACTACGAGGGTTATTTCTATGACACGCGCCCCATCACCGACACTGACTATCTTCCCACCGCCGCCGAGCTTTCCCCCTACGACGTAGTCATCTGGGCCAGTCCCTGGAGCTCGCCAGGCTACATCAATGCCGACGAGGAACTGATCGCCTACCTGGACAATGGCGGTCGGCTTCTCGTCTCCGGTCAGGACATCGGCTATTGGGATAGCCAGTGGGTCTGGGGCCGGGGCCCCCTTTTCTATCATAACTACTTGTACGCCGATTACGTGCGAGACCGGACCGGCATTAACGATTTGGAAGGGCTGGATGACGATATCTTCGAAGGGGTGAACCTCTTGCTCGAAGACGTTTATGCCTCCAAGAAGGGAAACGCCTCGGCCTCCGATGAAGTGACGCCAGCGGATGGTTATGCGACCGCCATCATCAGCTACGAGGGCGATGGCAGCGCGGGTCTCAAAACCGATGTCTGCGAGCCAAATCCTTACCGAGCGGTCTATCTCTCCTTCGGCTACGAGGGGGCTGGCCCCCGGCCAGACTACGCCGCCGTACTCGATAGGGCCATTCAATGGCTAATCGCCTCGCGTCCCCTGAGGGCGAACAGTCTCAGGCCGAAAGTCCAATATAGAGTGGGAGAGCCGGGAAGCAGCATCCAATACTCCGCCAGGGTGGTGAACGATGGTCAGACGGTTGGCGCTTACGACCTCTCCCTCTCGGGCAATGCCTGGCCAACAGTCATCTTGGATGCGCAGACCATGGGCCCTGTGACCAGGACGGAGGAGCTATCGCCCTGTGGCTGGCAGGACCTGCTGGTGCAGGTGGACATCCCCCCCTCTGTCCCCCCCAATTTGGGGGGGGATGAAGGGGGGGCGGCGGTGGGAGAGGTGGACACGGCTGCAGTTCAGGCAGCGATGACTGATAATTCCAGTGTCTTTAGCACTTCGACTCTGACGACCCGGGCCTTTCCCGCCTGGGACTACAGAAGCTGGATGCTGACTTCCCGCTACCGCCTAGCTGCGGCGACGGTCGGCTGCGAAGTCTACGCTATCGGTGGCTGGGACTGGACCGGCGCTTCCGTCGTCAATGAGATGTACGATCCGGTGGCCGGTTTCTGGACGACCAAAGCATCCAAGCCGACGGGGGCGGCCAACGTTGGCGCCACTGTTCTCAATGGCCGGATTTACGTGGTGGGGGGAATGACCAATAGTGGCTTACTCTCGGCGGTAGAGGTCTATGACCCTGCCGTAGATAGTTGGTCATCAGCAGCGCCTCTGCCCGTGAGCCTGTCGGGTGTGGCGGTGGCGGCGGCGGGGGGCAGGCTCTACGTCTTCGGCGGCGACGTCTCCCCAGGCTATGTGAACACCACTTACGAGTACGATCCCACTGCTGACACCTGGATGCAAAAGGCTCCCATGCCCGGTGGGGCTCGAGCTTATGCGGCGGCCACAACATTGAACGGCAAGATCTACGTTGCCGGCGGCTGGCCCGACCTCCGCACGTTCGAAGAGTACGACCCAGCCAGCGATACCTGGGCCACCAAGGCTTTGCTCCTGAGAGGTAGACAGTCGCCGGGGCTGGTGGCTATCGGGGGCTATGTATATGCGATCGGTGGCGGCTCAGGCTGGGGCGCCCTGGGAAGCGTCGAGCGCTACGATCCCGCTACTGACACCTGGGTGTTGGTCTCGTCCTTGAACAAAGGCCGCATAGGCTCTGGGACGGCGGCGGCGGGAGGAGGGATTTACGTGGCGGGCGGCGTGGACATCTACGGCGAGGACGTAGTGACTAACGAAGGATTGGATCTGGTGAACTCCCTTTGCCCCTCAAGCAAGAAGGTGGACAAGGTGACGGCCCCACCGGGCGAGGCGCTGACCTACACCATCGCTCTCCATAATCTGGGCGACACCGATTTCGCGGGAGTGAGCCTGGCCGATCCCATCCCAGCTCATACCACCTACGTGCCGGGCAGTCTTAATGGGGAGGCCAGCTATGATGCAGAGACCGATCAAATCGAGTGGAGCGGCACGGTGGCGGCGGGCACGTCCATCACTTTCACCTTCCAAGTGACACTGGATGATCCCCTGCTTGGGGAGACGACCATCGCCAACGTCGCGGCTATCAACGATGGCAACGGCACATCCTTCACCAAGAGGACGGCCACCAAGGTACAGGCGGCCAACCTGGAGACGTCCACCAAAGAGGCTGATAGAACGGCAGCTTCGTCGGGGGAGGTATTGACCTATACTATCACCTTGAGCAACACGGGCTCGGCAGACGCGGTGGGCGCCAGTTTGGTTGATCCACTCCCGGCTGACACCACCTACGTACCCGACAGCGCGACTGGCGAGGCGGTTTACAACCCTGCCCTCAATCGGATAGAGTGGACGGGGACGGTCTCGCCCACGGTATTGGAAAAAACGGCGTACAGTTGGCTGGACAGCGAAACGCCAGGCGGCCCCGTATATCAATGGGAAGAGATCAGCGAGACGGGCACTGAGGTCGCCTCCTGGACTGATAGGAACAATGGCTTCGCAGGGCCACTGGACATCGGTTTCGACTTCCCCTTCTTCGGCAACGTCTACTCCGATACCCTGTACCTGGGCACAAACGGCTACGTGAGCCTTGGCCAGGGCTACAGCGGCTTCCCCTGGGGCACCCTGCCCGACTCTAGCTCTCCCAACAATGACATCATACCTTTCGGCGGCCCCATGTACATCATGGATGGTGTATCTCATGTCTATTACCAGTTGTTGGACAACCCGACTCGCTTTGTCATCGAGTTCCTGGACGTCCAATGGAAATGGAGCGGTGGTCTGAACACCTCGCACACCTTTGAGGTCATCCTATACCCCAGCGGTGAGATCCTGACCCAGTACAAGAGCCTGAACGGGGTCATACCTTTTGTGGCGGGCATTGAGAACGAGGACGGCAGCGAGGGGCTGAACTATCCACCTTCTTTGGTCACCGACGGTCTGGCCATCAAATACCTGCCCCCTGCCCTGCCCAATCCTCCCCACGTGATCAGCTTCCAGGCGAGAGTTGATGACTCCATCCCACCGGAGACGATCATCGCCAACACTGCCACCATCAACGATGGGATGGGGTTCTCTTATGCCAGGACGGCGACGACTGAGGCTAACATGGTGGATCTGTCGGACTCGACTAAAACGGTGGAGAAGGCCATGGCTGTGCCCGGCGACGTGTTGACCTACACCATCGTTTTGCGCAACCCTTCGGCCGTAAGTGGAGCGGCCTCAGGACACGGCGGCGACGCCGCTTCGCTTACAACAGAAGCAAGTTTCAGCGATCCCATCCCTGCTCACGCGAGCTACGTACCTGACAGCGTCACCGGCGGAGCGACCTACGATGACGCGCTCGACAAGATTCAATGGAGTGGGACAATACCTGCTGGGGGCGAGAGGGCCTTCACCTTTGCCGTGACCACGGCCCCATCGCTGCCTGATGATGCCCTCGTCGTCAACGTGGCCACCATCAGCGACGGATTGCATCAACCTTTCACTCGCACCGCCACGACGACGTTGAAAAGGCCCGACCTCTCCGCCTCGGAGAAGTTGGTCAGCGCGGCCAGGGCTGATACAGGCGACACCCTCACTTACACGCTGCGGGTGAAAAACGCTGGCGAGGGCCTGGCGAGGGCCACCCTGACCGACTCCATCCCCGCGGGTGCTGTGTACGTGCCTGGCTCCGCCTGGGCTGGCAATGGCACGGTCGCCTACGATGAGGCCAGTGACAGGATAATCTGGAACGGCGAGGTTCCTCCCCAGGGCATGTCCACCGTCGTCTTCGCCGTTGCCGTGACAGAAGAGAGAGTCATCCACAACACCGCAACCATAAACGACGGCCTGGGCGGCCTGACCGAGCGGAGCGCGCTGACGAAGGTGCACCCGCACGATGTGTATCTGCCCCTCATCGTGAAGAACTTCGGGCCGTGATTTGGGGGGGCATGGTGTGAAGCGGCTGGACGGGTAGGGCTGCTTTGTCTTTCCCATATTCCCGAACTCGCCAGTACCTACCCTCATCACAAGCATGCCCCTCCTGACATCAAGCACAACCGGATCCCTGCACCTGGCATCAGCTTTGAGGAACCCAACCTGCTGTTCCTGATCCAGGAAATCGAGCGACAGGGAGTGATGTGTTGCGGTCCGAGGCCAGGTATGCTATAATATAAGCTGGTAACTGATGCTATTGGGTCTCAATGTTCCCTGTAAACTGAAGGAGGTGAGTGAAATGTCCACGATGACCTTGATGGAACTCATTCAAGACATCCATGCTATGGATGAAGAACTTTGGCACTACGAAGCTCGCTATGGCCTTCGTTCCCGGCATTTCTACGAGCTTTACAATGCCGGACAGTTGCGTGACGAGGACCCGGTCGAAGTCCGTGATTACACTGACTGGGCTGCTTGCTACGAGATCAAACATCATCGCGAGGAACTCTACGATGCCCTGGTCCGTGACACGTTGCAGGAGGTAAAATCGCAACAGGCTGTTTCGCTGGCCGACCTGAAGCTAACTCTGAAACCAAAGGCAGTGCCTGTTGGAGCGTGATCCATGCTTTCTTCAATCGAGTCGTACAGCCAGACCATTTATGCTTTTCTGGACACAGCGACCGCTGTGCGAGGCCACACGATACGCATTTACCCCCGCGGTGCATGGGTTGGAGTTATGGAAGGCAAGATTGAGTTCGAGCGAGGTGTTGTGTTGCGCGTGTATGAACGTCTGGATTTCGCCCGCCAGCGGATCGCGGCCTATTCGTATGAAGTCTGGCAAGGCCAGCAGCAGCTCTACTGGTATGATCCCTGGGAACACCCCGAAGCTGCTAGCCTGGCAAGCAGCTTTCCCCATCACAAGCATGTCCCTCCTGACATCAAGCACAACCGGATCCCTGCACCTGGCATCAGCTTTGAGGAACCCAACCTGCTGTTCCTGATCCAGGAAATCGAGCGGGGTGTACTGTCAGAGTGACGGCCACTTGAGTCCTCGTCTGCACCCCAGGTTTCCCTGCTCCTTGGCCCCTTGCTTCACCTCGAACAACTTGGAACGGCGAAGTGCCTCCCCTGGGCATGTCCACTGTAGTCTTCGCCGTTGCCGTGACGGAGGAGCGGGTCATCCACAATACCGCAACCATAAACGACGGCCTGGGCAGCCCGACCGAGCGGCGCACGCTGACGAAGGTACACCCGCACGATGTGTATTTGCCCCTCATCTTGAAGAACTATAGCCTCTGATTTGGGGCAGGGAGTAGGAAAAACAAAGGCCACGAAAGCATTTTGCAACTTTCGTGGCCTTTCGCCACCCTGAGCCTGTCGAAGGGTGTAATTCGCGGTTCGAGTCGCCACTTCACTCACAAGCATCCCCAGGCCGTACTATGCAAAGCGATAACCAACGCCTCGGATCGTGCGCAATCTCTGAGGTTTACGAGGATCCTCTTCGATCTTCTTCCTCAGCCAACAGATGTGCACCTCCAAAGTCCTGGTGTCGTCCAAGAAGTCGGTCTCCCAGACCTCTTTCATCAATAGCTTACGGCTGAGGACTCGCCCTGGATAGCTCATGAATAGCGCGAGTAGTTCACACTCTTTGGGAGTAAGCTTGCTGTTGCCGTTGCAGCCCTTGATTTCCCTGCTTGCTAAATCCAGAGTCAAGTCTGCGGCGCGGAACACCTGCTGCGTCACTTGTACCTTCAAAAGCCTGGTTCTCATAGACATGACAGCTCTCCTTAAAGATATGGGCGTGTTCAAAACGGGTTGTGGGGGCGAGGTTGTCTCGCCCATTGGGCAAGGAAATCCTACCCCTACGAAGCGTTTCCCAACTCATTTTGAACGCACCATAAAGATATACGCTGATCAAGCAATGCCGATTCTATTGTACCATATTCTTCGTAAAAATGCAACCTTAAAAGCCTTGATTCACCTTAAAATTTCCAGAATTCGTATAAAGTCGCTAGAAATATCGTGAAGCTGCAAAGCACCTATCGAGAGTTCCTCGCTCGTTAGTGGACAGTCGCGTTGTTGACTAATTGGGCAGACTGTGGCATACTTCTTGGGTAGCCAGACCAAGCCGGGTCTAGACGCTTATCATGGAGTTTGGAAGCCGTGGCCGACAAGAATAACGCCATGCGGATGCTTGACGCCCGCGGGGCGCCCTACGAGACCTATACCTTTCCGCCAGAGACCCACTCCGCCGAAGGGGTAGCCCAGGTGGTGGGCTTGCCAGCCAGTCAGGTCTACAAGACCCTGGTGGTGGTGCGCAACCAGGGCAAGCCATTGCTGGTGATGATAGCCGGCGACCGCGAGCTCGATCTCAAACGGCTAGCCACGGCCGTGGGGGAGAAGAAGTTGCGCATGGCGACTTACAAAGAGGCAGAATCGCTAACAGGGCTACAAGTGGGAGGCATCTCGGCCCTGGCGCTCTTGAATCGGGGCTTCGACGTGTATATTGATCGGACAGCAACTAAGCTCAAGCGCGTGCTCGTCAGCGCCGGGCGCAGAGGGATCAACCTGGGAATAGCGGTGGAGGATCTCATTCGTGTGACCAAAGCCAAAGCAGTAGAGTGTAGCCAGAAAGGGTAACTGTCATGAACCTCAACGAATACGTTGGCCACATCCACCTACATTCCACCTACTCTGATGGCGTCGCCACTATCGAGGAGGTGGTCCACACCGCCAGCCAAGCGGGATTGGACTTTATCATCCCCACGGAGCACAACGTCCTGGTCAAGGGGCTAGATGGCTGGTACGGCAATACCCTCCTCCTGATGGCCGAGGAGGTCCACGATGAGAATCGCCAGCCTGAGTCCAGCCACTATCTGGCCCTCAACATTGAGCAGGACGTGGCCCATAACGCCCATGACCCCCAGACGGTCATCAACGCCGTCAACGCCCAGGGAGGCTTTGGTTTTCTGGCCCATCCCATAGAATACGATCCCGCTCCTTTTGTCAAAGAACCCAACCTCTCCTGGCGTGACTGGCAGGTCAGCGGTTACACCGGCCTCGAGCTGTGGAACTACATGTCCGAGTTCAAGAACCACCTGCCCAACAAGGCCGCCGCCATCCTGTTCTGCTATTTCCCCAGGCTGGTCATACTGGGCCCCCACCCCGACACCCTGGCTAAATGGGACGAGCTTCTGCAACAGAGAAAGACAGTGGCCATCGGCGGCTCCGATGGCCACGGCAACACCTATCACTTAGGCCCCCTCAGCAGGGTAGTTCAACCCTACGATTACCTGTTTCGAACCGTCAATACTCACATTCTGAGCCAGGAGGCTTTCAACGGCCAGTTGGATCACGACAAGATGGTGGCTTATGATGGATTGAGGGAGGGGCGTTGCTTCGTGGCCTACGATCTTCTGGGCGATACTCGTGGCTTTCGCTTCACGGCCAAGAGCAGCGATGCTGGGAGGAGGACTTCCCGCGCGATCATGGGGCAGGAGATCGCTCTGCAGGGGGAGGTGTCCCTGGAGGTGCGCTCACCGCGACGCGCCGATATCCGGCTGCTGCGGGACGGCCAGATAGTGGCCCGGAGGTTGGGTAGAGGCTTGCAGTGGACGACCAGCGAGAGGGGAGTCTACCGAGTCGAAGCCTATCGCTCCTTCCTCCTCAGGAAGCGTGGCTGGGTGTTCACTAATCCCATCTACGTGCGGTGAACGTCTAACTTCTAATTTCTAATTTCCAACCTCCAACGAATTCCCCACCACCTTCATCGTGACCCTGTGCAGGGGCAGGTATCCCTGTTGGGCCAGCTCCGGTCGAGGGATAGACGACTCGTCGGGTTTATCGGTCAGGCCGAAGAGCAGGGCGCCCCTTCCCCGTAGGAAGCGACAAGCGTCGGCCACCTCTCTCGTGATGACTATCTCCTCAGCGAGAACCCTCTCCTCTCCTGCATCTTCAGGCAAGTGATCCATTCGCCTTACTGTCTCCTCGTACTCCCGGTGGCGAAAACTCTTGAAGGGAGTGGGGTCGCCCCGTCGGAAGTTGGCGTACACTTCCCGATGCACAGGGATCAATTCGTCGTCAATGGCCCTCTCTGCACAGGCTTCGATGAACTGGGCAAAAGACGCAAGACGTTCGGCATTGAGGTCGGCCAGCAGTTGCGTGAAGTCATATACCCCGCCGCTGACCATGAGGCAGATGTAGGCCAGGTAGTCCTGATTGTCGGCGGTGAAAGGATGGTATTGGGATTGATTCAGCTCATCATAGACGGCCCGGAACTCTGCCTTGCTGAAATCGCCCCCCAAGACCTCCTCCACAGTGCGCCGCACAGCCTCCACCCGTGCCGCGTCAATGGTATGCGAGTTCCTGCCCCGCGCCCCGAAGGCTGTCTTGTCCAGGTCAAGAAGAACTGCTGTCGCCTCGTCGAAAGCGAAACCCTCTCGCCGGAGGAAGTGGATGAAATCAAGCAGCGCTTCCCAGCGATTGGCCAGCATCACTCCATCCTCGGTCCCAATTCGTTTGCTCTCCCCCAGTCTCTCGTGGCCGATGAAGCCGTAGATAGGCAGGTGCTGGCCCTTCGACGAGCTCAGGACACGGCCCAGATTGCGAATGGCCTGGCCGTCGTTCATGGCCGTATCGCCGATGTAGATGAGCCGCTCCAGTCGCTTGTCGGAGCGCAATGCTTGAGCCTGACTCAAGATGCGCAGGATAGCTTCAGCGTAAGCGGGCTCAGTCTTGCGGGGGATGGCGCCCCCAACAAGTTGGGGAGTCCGCAGGCGCTCGTCGGCGGGCTCCAGGTTGCGGTAGACTACCAGATCACCCAAGAGATCATACAGAGATGCACGTTCGATCACTCCAATTCCTCCAAGTATCCTTTAACTTTCAACAACTCGGCGTTGAGGATGGCGGCTCCCGCCGCCCCGCGGATGGTATTGTGGCCCAGGAGGACGAACTTGTAATCCAGCACCGGACATTCCCGCACCCGCCCAACCACCACGCTCATCCCCTCGCCCTCGTCGCGATCTAGGCGGGGCTGAGGCCGATCATTCTCCTCCCGCACCACGATGGGATACTCCGGCGCGCTGGGGAGCCCCATATCCTGAAGAGGTCCTCGAAAACTCCGCAACACTTCCACCACTTCCTCACGGCTTGTTTCTTGTCCTAGCTTCAGCGAGATAGCTTCCAGGTGCCCCTCCCGTGTGGCCACACGGTGACACTGGGCGCTGATGGTCATCTCTGCTTCCTTGATGGCCTCCCCCTCTAACTGCCCCAGAATCTTAAGCGGCTCAGTCTCCACCTTCCCCTCCTCACCACCGATATAGGGGATGACGTTATCCAGAATGTCCAGGGAGGGAACGCCGGGATAACCGGCGCCAGAGAGAGCCTGCATGGTCACTACGCTAAGAATTGTGACCCCAAAGCGATCCCAGAGCGGTTTCAGAGCCAGCACCAGTGGGGCCGCGCAGCAATTGGGGTTGGTGACAATGAAGCCTTTCCAACCACGCCTTCGTCGCTGAGTCTTGATGAGGGCCAGATGATCGGGATTGACCTCTGGAACCAACAAGGGCACGTCTGGGTCGCGGCGGTGGTTGCGAGAGTTGCTGGAGACGGCGTAACCGGCTGCGGCGAACTCCTCCTCAATAGGCCCCGCCACCGTGGCCGGCATTGCGGAGAACACCAGCCGAGAGGCGAGGTCGGGCTTGGATTCCTGCACAACGACCTCTTTTGCGGAAGCGGGCATGTCGCCGGAAATGACCCAGCGGCAGGCCTCGCCGTAAGTCATCCCCACTGAACGCTCCGACCCAGTCATGGCGGCGATCTCAAACCAGGGGTGATCGGCCAGCAATTGCACGAACCGCTGCCCCACCATACCTGTAGCTCCTAGAATGCCAACTTTGATCTTGTCCATGGTCCTTCCTCCTCCTTTTTCAATCAGTGACTGATTTGACAATGTCACATCTCGTTCGTAGTCAGCGACGAAGCGTTAGCGGAGTGGCGTTCGCCCCGCATTTGACGGCACTCCACTCCGTTTCGTGCCTGACTACGAACGCCAACTCATTGTTTTGGACAAATCTGACATTGCCAAGCTAATCACCTTCTTCCAACCCTTCAGTCGGAATTCCGGGACTCTCCAATAGGGAAGTGCCCCTGTGACCTCGTTTGGAGCTCACCTCCCCCAGCAATCTAGACTTCTGATAGGCGGCCCACACCGCCTTGGAGATTATAGTCCGTAATCCCCCCTTCTCCAACTGGTAGATGGCCTCCGCGCTGGTGCCCCCGGGCGAGGTGACCATGTTGCGCAGCTCGGCCAGGTGCCGCCCCGACTCCTCGGCGAAGAGAACTGAGCCCAGCACCGTTTGGATGACCAGCTTCCTGGCTACCTGCCTGGAGAAGCCGAGGTGAACGCCCGCTTCGACCAGTGCTTCCATCATGAGAAACACGTAGGTAGGCCCGGTGCCGCTCAAAGCAGTGGCCATGTCCAGGGCGCCCT
>CAYWWC010000024.1:0-25967 GCA_964461615.1 uncultured Anaerolineae bacterium | reverse complement strand
TTAAACATTCCCTGGACATTTTGACGATTTGCATGTATAATGGACATAGATTCCGAAAAGGAGCCAACGGTGGTGTCCCACATCCCACATCCCACCTCCCAGCCTCATGCCCTGAAAACCGGCGGCGGTTACGCGCGCCTGGCCAATGACTTACGCAATGCCAGTCTGAAGACGCTCTATGAGCGTCTGAGGCTGGCGTTTTTGTTTGCCTGGCCGCAAAATCGGGGCGGGGACGCCCCTCCGTAGCAGATTTGGAGATAAGGGAAAGATCATGTCCCATAAAAACTCGAACAATCGATTAACGCTTGCCCTAACCAGCCTATTGTTCCTGTCCCTGCTGATCCGCCCCCTCATCACGTTCGCGCACGGAGGGGGCGTCCTGGAGCAGGCCCAACAGCGCGCCATAGACGTCGGCGCCTACGACTTTGTCGCCGAGGCCGAGCAGACGCTCATCCCCCGGCCGCTGCCCAGCATGATCGGGCGGACGGACGAACAGGTGGATATGTACATCTCCGGCCAGGTGACGCTGCCCGATCAGGCCAGCCTACAACTCCGCCTGGAAGGCGGCGGGCTCGACGACACGCCGGTAGCGCTGGTCCAGGAGGGAAGCGAGACCTACTTGCTCAAGGACGGGGAAAAGACGCCGGTACAGAACCCGGCCGGCCTCATCGCGCCGGCCGGCGACTACCTGAGCTATCTCGCCGCCGCCGAAAACGTCCAACCTCCCCCTCCCCCCCCCCCGGGGGGGGGGGGGCGGGGGGGGGGGCTGGCCTCCCCCCCAGAGTTGGGGGGGACGGCGGAAGTCCTCGCGAAGGGGGGGCTGGCTTGCTACGCCTACGACGTCAACGGCTACCGCTTCGCGGAACACGTGCGCCAGCACACGCAGGCGGAACTGGAACGCGCCGAGCTGCCCCCGCCGCCCGGCGTCGAGGTACAACCTTCGCCCCTACTCCAGCGCGCGAGCGGCCAGGGCAAAGTGTGGCTGGATGCGAACGGCCTGCCGGTACGCCAGGAATTGGATCTGGAAATACCGAAGGTGAGCGAGTACTACGACGCCCAGGTGCATATAGTGGTGGACTTCCGCTTCGACGAGCGCGCCGTCCAACAAGTGGCCGCCAGGCTGGATGGACGGCGCATCGCCAGTAGTATCAAGGACGGCATCACCGACGGCATCGCGGATAGCGTAGCGCCTACGGACATCTTCTTTCTCCTCCTCTCGTTTCTTATGGCCTCCCTGCTGATCGCCTACCGCCGCCGCTGGGTGTACGGGCTGATGGCGGTCAGCGTTTGCGTCATCATAGTGGTGATGCCCGTGCTCCAGACGGTCAACATCGTCCGCTTCCAGGAGCACATAGCCCAGGCCGCCAACGCCGTCCAGACCCTGGCCGAGGCCCTAACCTCATCCCGTAGTCAGTCTTCGGTGGCCAGTAGTCAGCCTACAGCAGTGCAGAGCGCTTCTTCTTCCTCTTCTTCCTCCGCTCCTTCGCCCGACGTCTACTGCGGCTCAGGCGACCCCAACCGAGACAGTGACAACGACGGTCTGAACGACGCCGCCGAATACTGCCTGGGCACCAACCCGTACAACGCGGACAGCGACTACGACGGACTCGACGACTCGTTGGAGGCCGATGGCTTTACCATCAGCGGCCACAGATGGCCCGGCGATCCCCTCAATCCAGATGCCAACGGCGACGGCCTGACGGACGGGGACGAGTGGGTGGAATCGTATATTGACGAGCAGACGTATATTAATGTTGGCGGCAACGCAGAGTCGTGGGACCCGGATGGCGACGGCGTGCCCAACCCCTGGGACGACGACAACGACGGCGACGGCGTGCCGGACAACCTCGACCTGACGCCCTTCTCCTACGTCACCAACACGGCGACCTTCACTCTCACCCTCACAGGCGGTTTCAATGGCCACGTCTACCTCGATCTTCAAGTGCAGCCCGTGATTACAGACCACTTGCGCTACAACAGCGCCACGTTGGACTGGCCCTACGACAATAAAGGCCAAATGCAGGATCTGGACTCTTCGACCGAGGACCTGCGGTTGGCTCCCTATCTGGAGGTGTTCACCAACCAGCCGCCCGGCGAGGACCTGCGCGAGGACTACGGGCCTGTTTCGGTCTACGACAACCAAGGCGACGAGGACTACCCCTACCGCATGCTGCTGAACCTGTCGCCGGTCGGCGATGACTCCCGGCCCATGGCTTTCCAGGCCCGGCTGGCCTACGGGCCGGACGCCATGGCCCACGCCGACGTGCGCTGGAGAAACGCTCGCATCCTCTGGGTGGTCACGGCCGAGGTGGATAAGGAGAACGACTCTGGTGATATCACTACCAAGAAAACGCCCCTCCAAACCTACGTCGAGCCGTCCCTGCGCGTCACCGGCTTCAAGGTCGCCAAGAGCCGCAACTACGCCAGCGCCATCCTGGGCATACCCAGCGACGGCAGCGACCGGCAGCTCTTCAACCTGCTCTTTGGCTTGAGCAGCACCTGGCTGACGCACGAGCAACCCGATATGCCCGAGATTCAGGCGCGTTTCGGCGACGACGGCAGGCCCGTCGAGCAAAAGTGGGGCGTGACGGCGGATGTCGAGATGGACATCCCCGCCGACCCCAGCGACCATCACGACGCGGGGATAGCTGACTTCTACGCCAGGAGTAAGACGTTTCTGAGTGACAACTATGGGAGCAGGGACTATGCTACCCTGATCATCGCCACCGAGGAAGAGATCGGTTCCGATAACCTGGGGGATGCCGGACCGAGCGCTGATCTTAAAGTCAACCTGGCTCAGGTAAGCCTCACCACCCAGCGGACACTGCAGATCCAGATGTACAAGTATGAGGACAGCGATTGGACACCGGTAGTGGGGCGCGATCTGACGCAGGCCGTGGCGAAACATCAGGCGGACAACCTCAACACGGCGTTGGATGACATGAGCGGGACGTACCCGGATCTGACGGGCAAGGATCTGTTCGCGCTGACCGAAGCGCTCTACCTGACCTGGCAAGGAGGGCGGGCACGCACGATCTACATAGGCGGCCAGCCCGTCGTGCCCGAGATGCGGTCGGACCAGGAGGTGTACGACCAACTCAACTATCAGTCCGCCTCCCTGAAGTCCGGGATGCGGTTGGCCCAGGCGCACGTCCCGCTGCCTACCTACATCGTAGAAGCGGGCAATTTGGCCCAGGAGGGTGGGGGGCTGATTATCGGCGGCGTGAACCAGGGCTGGCAGTATGCGGAGGCCTACGGACAGCAGGCCTACGACCTCGGCATCGAAGCCGCCACCACTGCTATAGACAGTCTCAAGGACGCCTATGATAGCGCAGAGAAAGAGATTGTGGCTGCCGGCAAGGCCATCTACGACGTTATCCCGACTGGAGAAGAATTCTACCAGGGCCTGAAATCCGGCATGACCCACGACGCGTTTAGCAGGGCGAAAACCGGCGTGGTCGCCACGATGACCGCCGTGGATGTCTTTCAAGGCTGTCGGGCGGCCGTCAAAGCAGGCAAAGTAGCCTCAAAAGGAAGCAAAGGGTTCAAGGCGCTCCTGGCAGGATCGAAGGGGGTCGGCAAAATCTCAAAACTTGGCGCCGCCACCCTGGCCCTGGACCTGGGGCTTACCTGGGCCCAGTTTGCCATCGCGGGCGACTACTCCGAGGCGGCCATCGCCATGGCTGTGGCGCAGACGATAGTATCCGTCGTCTTGTTTGTGATCTGTCTGATACCAGTCGTGGGGCAAGTCATCGCCATATTCGTGGCTATCTTTGGGGTCGTGGACTTCATCTTGGGCTTGTGTTGCGGCATAAGCATGTCAGGAGAGGCTGCCAAGGCCATCGCCGCCATGATCTACGACGTGAACGTGCTCAGCAAGATGGGGGACTATGATTTCGTCAAACCCGACAACAGCCTGGTGTACCCAGATTATGGCTTCATTGAGGGCAACCGCTTCGAGATCGCCGCCCAGTTCGAGGGCGATATCGTAAAGGGCGAGCCGCAAGGATGGGTGGCAAAAGTCGTGAACTTCTTCACGGGGTCCTTTTTGGACAAGCTCAAGGGTAGCTATGTCTACGGGCTGTACGACGGTTCCGCCAGCGACGATGTTAGTGGCGTCACGGCAGTGGAAAAGAATGAGTATCTCACTTGCCAGGTGCAAGGAGAGAAAAACGAATGTACGAATCGCGTCGCGGTCGAGTTTCAGTTGAGCTCATCTGGGCGAAACCAGGAACTGCGCTACAAGCGGCTGATCCGCGCCAGAACCTACCAGATGAAGTTGCGGGCATGGGCGTTCCTCTGGGGGGGCGAGATGGTTGAATTCGAGGCCCAGAACCCGAAGTACCCGGAGGACCTGCCGGACAAGGATCAGTGGGACTACGACACCTTCTATCTCGACGTGTTGCCGACCACACTGGACGAACTATGGAGCTGGAACGAGATCACCAACAACGATCCTGACGCCGACGGCCTGTCCAACAGCAAGGAAAGCAAACTGGGCTCAGACCCCAACAAGTGGGACTCCGACGGCGACGGCCTCTCCGACAAGTTCGAGTTCGACCAGAACCTGACGCTGGGTACCGATCTCAACAAATACGACACTGACGGCGACGGCCTCTCCGACGGCTTCGAGCATCGGCTCGGTACCCGCATAGACAAGAAAGACTCGGACCAGGACGGCCTTAACGACGACCAGGAAGTCTACCACCAGAACCAAGATGGTACGTGGAGCGGCGGCTGGTGGATCAGCTTGCCTGAAGAGAGCGGCGTCCACATCTTGTCCGATCCCCTGAGCGCCGATAAGGACGGCGACGGTTTGAAAGACTTTGGCGAGAAGGAGGCCAAAATCAGCCCCCACGCTTACCACGGAGCGCCGCGCCTCACCCTGGAGATGCAGCCTCTGAACACCAGCCCCTCCGGCCAGACCGCCGCCTACGTCAAGCCGGGGGACACAATCGCTATGACCACAACGCTGCTGAGCACGCCCCCTTACGGCGTGGACGATGACCTGTCGATCTGCCTGCCCAGTTTTATGACCAACATCAACTCATCCGAGATAAACGGCGACCGCACCCCAACCAGGGGATGGAGCTCCTGCGGTGGACCAAAGTGGTCCTTCGCCGCCGAGGACGACAGGCTCAGGTACTTCGAGACGGTCAGCGCGGCCATCACCGCCGACATCCAGCTTGGTCTGAGCCAGTCGCAGAACGGCACGGTAGAGGCCCGCCTGCCCTACGGAGCCGACAAGCCCTACGAGGAGGTACAGACCGCGTCATGGCCGGTGGTGGTGGATGTGGATAACCCGCAGGTAACCATCGTGGACCCCATTGAGGGCGATCTGATCGGCGGCGGCGTCGAGCACTATGTCATCGGCGGTTCCTCCTCCGATGTCACCACCTGGGTGGAACAAATCGAGATCGACTTGCCCGTCGCGGCGACGGAGACGCTGACCAGGAGCCAGAGCCTCAGCCCCTGGGCCTACACCTGGGAACTGCCGGTGGACGGCATCCACGGCCTGGCCGCTCGCTCCTACGACTTTGTGGAGCACGTCTCACTAGACGACACGGTCGAGGTCATGGTGGATAACACCCCCGCGACGGTCACCACGACGCTGACGGAAGGCGCAGTCTACGGCCCGCCCCAGAGTAGCAGCGTCATCACCGTCACGCTGGAGGGCACGGCCAGCGATAACTACTCCGGCCTCACCCGCGTGCAGATCAGCACCGACGACGGCCCCTGGCGCACGGTGTGGAGCCTGGTTAGCGCCACCGAGGAGAACACCACCTACACCGACTTCTCCGCCAACTTCCAGGATCACGCCACGGGCGCTACGTGGGACGCGGTGTGGACGCTGCCCAACATTGAGTCGGTGCAGGGCTACCACAGTCTCAGAGTGCGCGCCTACGACGCGGCGGGCAACAAACCCCAGATACTGGAGCGAACCATCATCGTGGACGTGATCCCGCCCACCAGCGAGCTGACCAACCGTTCCTACCGGGACCTCTGGCCGCATACCAAGGCTGGCGAAGCGCACACGTTCGAGGGTGTGGCCAACGATGCCGGCAACGTCCCCGCCCCCTCCCGCCCGGCCGAACTGAGCGGCGAGCTGGACGTGTTCGACGACGCCACCATCTGGCTGGGCCTGTCCACCATCGAGGATAACGACGCCGGCGTCAGCGTGGCCTGGCTGGGCGACGTCAACAACGACCGCCGGGCGGACCTGGCGGTGGGCTTGCCCGCGGCAGAGGACGGCGCCGGCCGAGTGACAATAGTCTACGGACGGGCCGGCGACTGGCCGACGCCGACCGACCTGGAGATGCTGGGCGAGAGCGCGTCGCGCGGCGACGTTAGTTCCTTCGTGGGCGAGGCCGGGGCCGGCATCGGATCGTCGCTCGCCGCCGCCGGCGACGTGAACGGCGACGGGTACGACGACTTGCTCATCGGCGACGGCGCCAACGACCGCGTCTTCCTCATCTTCGGTTGTTCTCTGCCGCTGGGGCGCGACGTGCTCCTCGATGGCCCGCTATCGGCCAAGTGGTCCGTGCTCACCGCGCCGGCAGACGAAGGCATTGGCCAGTGGATGGCGGCGGCTGGCGACGTGAACGGCGACAACTTTGATGATATGCTGATCGGAACCACCGGCGGGTATGGCAACACCTACCTGCTGCTGGGCGATATTGGTCCGTGGCATGAGATAGTGGAGTTGGACGTTGACGCCGCCGCCACGATTGACACCGGCGCGAACGGCGCCCGGCTGAGCAGCGCGGGCGATATGGACGGCGACCTTGACGACGAATTCGCCGTGGCCGACGGGACCACGGTCTACCTGTTTGAGGGCAAAAGCTCCTTCAGCAAGGGGGGGCTGGCAACGCTGTCGCTGGGCGACGCCGTTGACTCCTTCGCCAGCAGTGACACCCGCCCGCCGATGGCCGCGCTGGGCGACGTGAACGGCGATGGCTACGACGACTTCATCTACGCTGACAACGATGGCGGCACGGCGCGCGTGGTGTTTGGCGACGACACTCTCAATGACACCTGGACCACGCACGACACCGGCTACGACGCCGCCTCTTTGGCCGCGCCGGGCAACGTGGACGACCCCGACACGGACGATTACAACGACGTCCTGATCGGCGACGGCAGCAACGCCTACCTGATCAAGGGAAACAGCGGCGACGACCTGGGCGCCGTCGACGCCACGGTGACCGGTGCATATACCGCCGCCACGTCTCTCTACGCCGCCGGGGCCGACCTGAACAGCGACGGCTCCTCCGACCTGTTGCTGGTAGCGAGCGATAGCGCGGCCGATGGAGAGGGCTTTGCCTCCCTGCCGGGCAGCGCAGCGCACATCAACCCGGCCTGGCTGCCCCACGCGCCTAACCCATCCAGCACGAGGAATGCTGAATCTCTGCGCGTCATGGCTCTTGCTGCGGAGACGTACTACGTGAACGACGACAAGAACGATGGCGGCGACTGCGACGGACAAACCCCGTGCTACGGTTCCATCCAGGCCGCCGTGGACGTCGCTAGCGGCGGCGACGGTGACACCATCATGGTCCAGCCGGGCGTCTACGCCCCCTTTACCGTGAGCAGCAGCGCCAAAAACAACCTGACCATCCAGGGCACGGACCCCGACGCCGTCTTTGTGGACGCCGGCGGCAGCGGCTTTGCGACCCACATCACCAACGCCGACGGCGTGCGCCTGGAGCAGATGACGCTGCGCAACGCCAGCTCCGGCGTGCAATTGACCGACGCCGGGGTGGGTGGCCACGAAACAATGGACAAGCGCACCATCCTGGACCACCTACTGATTTACGATGTCAGCTCGCACGACGTTGACATGTCGCGCACCAGCACCGTGTCTATCACCCACAGCACGCTGGTGAGAGGCAGCAATCACATCGGCACGTTTGGCGCGGAGGACACGAACATTGATGTTGGGTGGGATGTTATGGCAAACTCGCCGACGGCCTTCCACGACGGCGGCGGGATGGTGGCCATCGGTGGCAGCATCTACGCCCTGAATGGGGGAGGCGATAACGCCTTTGACAAGTACGACTCTGCGACCAATATCTGGTCGAATATCGCAGACCCCGACAGCAAGTACGAGCCGAACAGCGTCATGGCTGCGGGGAGAGCTGGAGAATCTCCCTTCGACGACCAGGTCTACCTGATAGGAGCGCCAACCTGGCGGACACTGGGTGATTACGATGGATTCGTAGTGCAAGACATTGCTGTAGAGGACGATGGGGACGCTGTCTATGCTGCGGGCAATTCGACGGCCTATATGGAAGTATACACCGGCACTTGGTCACATCTGGGCGACGCTTTGCCAAACATAGCTTATGCGGTAGCTGCCGGCGCCTGGGATTTATATGTAGGTGGTTATGGTTTTCTTCAGCAGTGGGAGCTATGGGGCGGCGTGCCAGACCCCAGTGACAGTTGGACTGACGTTGAACCGCGAGTCTCCGGGACCGTATACGACCTTGCCTTCAATGCGGGCGGCTGGCTATACGTCGCAGGCGATTTCACAGTGGACACTGTGACGGGAGAGTGTCATGATTTGGCTCTTTGTAACGGCACCGACCAATGCCATTGTGTGTCGTCGGACTTGGGCTCCAGTGACGTCGTCTACGCCGTCACTGTGAATCCAGACGGCTGCGTATACTATGGCGGCAGTTTCTCGGGGCCGGGTGACAACCTTGCGTCTGATATAGGCACCTCTGACCACTACTGTAACATTGGCGGCGTAGCGGGCGGTGAAGTGAAGACTATTGCCGTTGGTCCTGATGACCATACCGTGTATGTGGGGGGTACATTCACCGAAACAATCAGATATGGCGGTCACGAGCCCGCGCCAGCCGGTATGGCGGCGTGGGATGAATGGTATTACCTTTGGACATCATTCCCAGAGGTTGTATCTGACCTTACTCACTGGCAGAACCAATATAACCCCGTACGGCATTCTGGCCCGCATGATTTCGTCGTCACGGATGCTGGTGAACTATATGCCGTTGGAGATTGGCATAACGATTCCGGGGACGAAGAAACATTCATTCGTTGGAATGGCACAGGTTGGGATAGCTTAGCTGACGACCTGGCGGGCGACGATTACCTCGCCGCCGTAGCCGCTTCAAACTATGGCATGTTGATCGGCGGCAATTTCGACGGAGTGGGACCAGGACCAGACGGTAACCCAATCGCTGCAGAATACATCGCACGACTTCAATCCCCGCACGAGGTGTACGATCCCGCGGCGGACTCATGGTCGGATCTGCCCTCACCGCCAGTTATGATCGGTAACGGCGCCAGCTACGCCCGTGACGGGGGCGGCACTTTGTTTCTTATCCCGGGCGGCGGCAGAGACCAAGCGTATCGCTATGTCCCCCACTGGCAAGACTGGTATGAGTGTAGCGACGGCCTGCCGGAGGTCACTGCCAGTGCGATGGCTCACGACAGCGACTGCGACGTTTACGCACTGATCAACGGCGGCGGTTTCTACAGCTTCGATGGCAGCCAGTGGACCGCCGAAAGCAGCCTCAGTGTGGGCGACGACATCGAAGATGGCGTCTCGCTGGCGTATGACCCCAAAGGCGCCTTGTACGCCTTCGCTGGCGGCGACAGCCAGGACATGTTCCGCTACGATACCGACACCAAGACCTGGACACTGCTGGATGGAGACCGTTTGCCGCCCAGCACCATCAAACAGGGTGCAAGCCTGGTCTTTGTCCCCGGCGAAGAAGGAGAAGAAGACGCCCTCTACGCCGCCCCAGGGAATTACGGAGGCAGCAGCAAGGACTTCTGGCGCTACTCGCTGCCAGAGCCGAACAAGGTCGGCTTTGAATACAGCGCCATCGTAGCGCCTGCCGACAGCGAGGCGGACTGGCTCGACCGCAACGATCCGCTTCCCGAGGATTTCAACTTCCGGGTGGGGCCGGGGAATATGTGGTTCAACAGCAGCGGCGAGCCAAACAACAACGGCAGCAGCCTGCCGACCACCACCGACGATCCCTTCCTGGATAGCGACCACGACGTCTACCGCCTACAGAGCGGGCAGGACTATGGCTACCACACCTACCGGGATACCGCCTACGCTGACGCAGGCGGCGGCAAGGAGTTCAGCACCATCCAGGCGGCCATCGACAGCCGCGCCAACCGCGTGATAGTGGAGCCTGGCGTCTACGATCCCTTCCATCTGGTCACCGGCGTCGAGGTCATCGGCGCTAACGGCGCGGACTGGACCGTCATCGAATCTGACGGGAGCACCGATCCCCTGGTGCGCGCCGAAGGACCCGTGGGGGCCAGTCTCTCCCGCTTCACCCTGGATGGGGTAAACAAGAACGTGAACGGCCTGGAGGTGGACGACGACGCCAAACACCTCACCTTCTCCCGCAGTCTCGTCTACGACACCGACACCGCTATCCTGATTGATGGATCGGAGAGCGACCTGGAGGTGGTCAACAACACGGTCGCCCATAATACGAACGGCCTGCAAGCCACCAACTGCGCCCCGGTGGATATACGCAACACCATCTTTGCCCATAACACCGAAGCCGGTTTGAGCTACCAGAGCCAGAGTTGCACCCCCACCCCCTCCACACTGCACACCTACAACCTGTTCTGGGACAACGGCGACGACTTTGGCGACGAGGCCAACGCCGGGGCCCTCGAGCTGTTCCTCGACCCGCTATTCGTGGACGCGGCGGATCACGACTATCACACGCTGGATTGGTCGCCAGTGATTGACGCCGGCGATCCGGGCGACGACGACGACGCTCCGCCGGGCGAGGGCAACCGCGTGGACATCGGCTACGCGGAGCAGGGCCGCGCCAATTACTACGTTGACGACGACTACTGCGAGACCTGCGACAACGACGGCCTGACCTGGCAGACGGACGCCTTTGACAGCATCCAAGACGCGCTCGACCAGGCCGCGGAGGCCCTGATGCTGCTCAGTGTCTCGGCCGAAGAAGCGCCTCAACTCGTCGTCGGCGTCGGCGCCGGCGTTTACAACGAGACTGTTACCGTCCCCAGCCACGTGCACCTGATGGGCAACAGCGCCGAGGACACGACCATCAACGGCGGAAGCGGCGGCGCTGTCGTCACCTTCGACGGCGCGACGGATGCGCAGGTGAGCGACCTCACCATCACCGGGGCGGGCAGCCCGGCCGTCGCCGTCATCGGCGCGTCGAATACGATCAGCATTACTCGCAACATCATCCGCAGCAACCCCACCGGCGTGGCCTTCAGCGAGCGGGCCAGCGGACAGGTGACGTTCAACACCATCGTGGACAACACCGGCGCGGGCGTCTCTTGCAGCGACGCCGGCTCCTGGGCCAACGTGAACAGCAACATCCTCTCCGGCAACGGGATCGGCCTCAGCGCCAGCTCCGACGGGCAGATCTTTGGCGACTACAACCTGCTGAACAATACCACGGACTATTCCGGCGTGACGCAGGGAGACTATGATATCGTCGGCCAGAACCCCGAGTTCCAGGGCGGACCCGGCCCCTACCGCATCACCGCCGACTCCCCGGCCCTGGACGCGGCCTCGACCCTGGCAGAAGTGCCGGACGGCGGCGGCGAGCGGGCGGATATGGGCTACCGCGAGTTACTGGCCGCGCCGATCCCCATCTTTCTAGGCCAGCAGGACCTCTCCACCGCCATGGGCAACTCTGGCGTGGGCCAGGTCGAGTACGGCGTCGTCTCGATCACGGACACAGCACGGCCGGTCACGGACACCCTGCCCACGATCTGGGAGACGGCGACTATCTCGCCGGGTATGCAGGGAGAGACCGTCGTCTACTGGGAGACCGTCTACACCCCGACCGTGGAAAGCGTCCACCGTTTCTACAGCCGGGCCACCGACGAGGTGGACAACCAGGAGACGGATGAAGAAGCCTGGTACGACGGCTCGTTCGTGGCGGACAGCACGTTGCCCATCGTCGACTGGCTGTCGCCGCCGAGCGGGAATGTGGACCGTCCGCTGGAACTGCGGGCGAAGGTCGCCGACTATGCGGCTGGCGAGTTCAGCATAGAAGAAAAGGACGTTGAATTCGAGATAGACGGGACGATCTACCCGGCGCAGTGGGCGGCCGAGCCGTGGGACGAGGAGAACAAGGACGCGCGCATCTTCCGCGCCTGGATCTCCCCGACCCTCGCTGCGCACACCGCCTACGCCGTCGCCGAGGACAAGGCCGGCAATCAGACCATGAGCGGGTCTATTGTGTTCACCGTGACTGGCACCACGTCGCCGGCAGACACTGTGTCGCCGACGCTGACCGTCGTACAGCCGCTGGCCGGCGGCTGGGTCACCCGCACGGTGAGCTTTGCCGGCACCGTCAACGACGGCGGCAGCGGGATAGCCTCAGTGGAAGTCAGCGTGGACGGCGGCTATCTCTGGATGCCGGGCACGGTGAACGGTACTAACTGGAGCCTGACCTGGGAAGGCCCCGAGGGGCAAGAGTTCGTCAGCTACCCGGGCCGGGTGCGGGCCAGCGACCAGGCCGGCAACACCACCAGCACGGAGCGGGTCTTTTCGATGGACGAAATACCTCCTGCGGGGCTGGCACCCGTCACCTTCAGCTCGCCGGAGGGCACTCACTTCGACATCGCCGCGACGCTGGCCATCACCTGGAACACGCCGGTGGACGGCAGCGGCGTCATCACCACGCTGCTGGCTGTGGATCAGGTCAGCGATACGACGCCCAGCGCGCCGGTCGTCGGGACCAGCGCGACCGAGGACCTGGATGCTAACGGCGCGTGGTACGTCCACCTGGGGGCGCGGGACGCGGCCGGCAATCGGCTGACCAACCACTACGGCCCCTGGCATGTGGGCATCACGGACGCGGGTACGGATTTCGGGGATCGCCAACAGTCAATCATTGTAGACGGCTACCTGGACGTGGAGAACGGCGAGTGGCGCACGGCCACCGAGTTCCTGGACAACGACGAGCGCCCGGAGAACAACCCGGCCTTCTACAGCCCGCGGGAGGGCCAGTCCTTCTATACCGCCTGGGACGGCGGGGACTTCTACCTGGCCTGGCAAGGCGCCTGGTGGGACATTGATGGGACGCTGTGGATCTATCTGGACGCCGGGGCAGGAGGCAGCAATCAACTGATCTCCTCCTCGCCGGACACCGGTTTGCCCTTCGACGCCGACTATGCCATCGAGATCACCACCCCGATCACGGGCACGCTCTGGCACTACAGCGGCGGCTGGGTAACCTCGGCGCAGGAGTGGGAGTTCGCTCAAGGCGAAAGCGGCGGCACGGAGATACGGTTGCCGTTGTTCGACACGACAAAAGACATCAATGTCATCGCCTTCGCCCTCGACGACACAGGCCAGGTCTACGCCATCTTCCCCACCGTCAACTCGCTCAATCCGGCGGGCGAAGCGTCGTCCGCCAGGATGAAGGCTACCGTCCAGGCGGCAGGCAGTGCATGGATAAGCTATCAGTGGGATGACATCACCGTGGTTACCGACCCCAGCGCCGGACAGCCAACGGCCACCAGCGTAGAATTGACGCTCGACAGCCCGCAATCGTCCGCGACGCCCTGGGGACCCAGCAGCACGCTGGAGTACGTGGTGAAGTTGGAGAACCTGGAGGCTTCCGCCATCGCCGGCTTGCAAGTATCGTTTGTTGCCACTCCTACCGCGACCCTGGTCTACTCTGAAGTGATAGGCGCTACGTGCATCTATTGCGCCGACAGCAGCCCCTGGCTGTTCGCGACGGACCTGCCGACCGGGACCACCCGCATCACCATCACCAACCAGGCGGCCGGCAACCTGGGCAGTTATACCATGGTGACATCGGTGGCGGCACTGGAGGCCATCTCCACCACCCCAGGCATCCCCTATCAGGGCAGCTTCACCCATCTGCTGGACGGGCAGCCGCCCACCGTGACCGTCATTTCCGGGCTGTTTGTCCAGCACGGCCCGCACACCGTCGTCGGGACGGCGGACGACGGCGACGGGGTCGGCGTGGCTAGCGTGGAGGTGCGCCCGCAGGACCCATTGCCGGAAGCGTGGCAGGAAGCGAACGGGACGCTGTTCTGGACGTCCGTCGTGACCGTGCCGGGTGCCGCGGAGCACGGAGAGCCGTGGTCACTGGATGTGAGGGCCGAGGACGAGTACAGCCAGACCAGCCCGACGGAGATCGTCACCTTCACAGTGGACCTGGAGGCGCCCACACTGACGATGAGTCTGCCGCCCACGGTGACGGCGGACCTGCCGCCCGCGCTGGGCCAACTCTTCGCCGAGATCACCGGCACCGTCACAGACTCCCCAACCGGGAGCCGGGCGATCACGGTGGCGGTGAAGGCAAACTGTGGGGCCACGGTGACGCCAACCCCAACCTGGCAATCGGCGCTGGTGTACGAGCCGGACGAGGACGGGGTTCAGGACTGGCTATGGCTTTGGAGTGTACCGCAAGGCATCGAACAGGGCCACGTCTGCACGCTGACGGTACAGACCGCCGACTTGGTCGGCAACGTCAGTGATCTCCCAGACGGGCCGCAGCAGGTCATGGTGGACACCACCACGCCGACGATCACCGTGACGCAACTGACCCTCGCGGTGGACGGGGAGATCACGATGTTCAGCGGAGCGGCCTCGGTGTTCACAGTCACGGTCACCGATGAGATCACGCAGGGCCTCAAGTTCATCGCGCACGTGTATTCGCGCTATGGTTACTACACCGAGGAAGTCACTTTCACTATCGAGAGTGATGGCACTGGCACTTATGTCCTGAATGCCTGGAAGGGAGGATGTGGCAATTTTAAGGTGTACATCGAGGGGAAGGACTATGCGGGCAATTCCGTCAAGGAGGGGCCTTTCCAGTTCTATTATCCTTGCCCATCCGTACCAACCAGCACCAAATCGGGGAACGTCACCCTGATACCCAGCGCGGGAGACATCTCTGCTGCGACGGGCGTGGCGAATCCATCACCCGGCGGCGCCCCAGACCTGGACTTCCCCCACGGCTTCTTCGAGTTCACCATCGAGCACCTCACCCCTGGGCAGACGGTGGTCGTCACCATCACCCTGCCCTCCGACGTGCCCACCACCACCGAGTATTGGAAGTATGGCCCTACGCCCTCTGCTCCGAGCGACCATTGGTACCAGGTCCCTATGGGCAGCAACGATGACGACAACGTCATCACCATCACGCTGGTAGACGGTGGACTGGGGGATAATGATGGACTCGCAGATGGTGTGATTGACGATCCAGGAGGCCCTGGGCAGCCGCGTCAAGCAAGGATCGTCGGCGGCATCATCGTGCCGGTGAACAAGCTGGGGCTGCTAGCCCCGTGGCTGGGGTTGGCGGCGCTGGTTGTGCTCGCCGCTCTCGCGGTTGCGCTGGCCAGGAAACGCAAGACCTAGAAATCCGCATCTCCAGATGGTTGTGCCAAACTTCGTTTGGCCTATACAAAAGGTTCTGGCAGACGGTTCGCCAGAACCTTTCGTTTTGAGCATCATTATCAATCGAGGTGGGCGAAACAGGACTTGAACCTGTGACCTCTTCCTTGTAAGGGAAGCGCTCTATCCAACTGAGCTATTCGCCCTTCAGCTTTGATTATACTGCGAAGACCTGGAGTTGTCAAACGAGCATCTCAGTTTCGCGTTCTGAGTTTCGAGTCCCGAAACCCCAAACTCGCAACACGAAACTCAACGGTCACATCCTCTCCGGCGCAGTCATGCCCATCAGCCTCAGTGTTTTAGCCAACACGATCTTGGCCGCGGAAACCAGCTTGAGGCGAGCTTTGTTTAATTCGGCCTCGGCGGGGTCGGAGGAGACAACGCGGCACTCTTTGTAGAAGGAGTGAAAGGCGCTGGCCAGGTCTTGGGCGTAGTAGGGCAGTTGGTGGGGAGACAGGTTCTCGGCTGCTTGCTCCACCACTTCGGGCAACAGCAGCATGTGGCGGATGAGGGCCAATTCCGCGAGATGCCGCAACAGTGATACGTCACCATCTGCGAAATCAGGAACCGGCTGCTTGGCGTACCGCAGGATGCTGGCGATGCGGGCGTGGCCGTACTGGACGTAGTACACGGGGTTCTCAGCCGATTGTTCCACGGCCAAGTCCAGGTCGAAGTCCATCTGGCTGTCCGCAGCGCGCGCCAGTAGGAAGAAGCGCACCGCATCAGGCCCCACGTCCTCGATGACCTCCCGCAGGGTGATGATGTCGCCAGTGCGACGGGAAAGACGCACCACCTCGCCTCCGCGCTTGAGAGTGACCAACTGATAGATGAGCAAGGTCAGCTTCTCCGGGCCCAATCCCAGCGCGCGCATCATGGCCTTCATCCGCGGGACGTGGCCCTGATGATCCGCGCCCCAGATATCAATGACCCAATCGAAGCCCCGCGCCACGAACTTGTTGTAATGATAGGCGATGTCCGAAGCAAAATAGCCCGGCTGGCCGTCGGAACGAATAACCACCTCATCCTTGTCCCCGCCCAAGTCGGTAGCCGTGAACCATACCGCCCCCTCTCGCTCGACGATGTGCCCGCTCTGTCGGAGGAGGGTCATGATCCTGGCGAAGTAGCCATCGTCGTAGAGGCTCTGCTCCGAATACCAGCGATCGTAATGAATGCCCAATAGCTCCACATCGCCTTCAATGCAGTCCAGCGCCTTGGCCAGCCCCACCTTGCCGATGGCTACCACTGCCTCAGCGTGGGGCATGCTCAAGTACCTGTCGCCCTCCTCCTTGGCGATCTCTTGCCCCCACTCAACCAGGTAAGTTCCACGATAACCCTTTTCAGGAATAGAGCCTTCGCAGCCGAGAGCCTGAGCATAGCGGGCGTAGAGGGTCTCGTTGAAAAGCAGCATCTGCGAGCCGGCGTCGTTGACGTAGTACTCCCGCTGGACGTTGTAGCCAGCCGCCTCCAGCACGTTGGCCAGGCTATCGCCCAGCACCACATTGCGCCCAGAGCCCACGTGCAACGGGCCAGTGGGATTGGCGCTGCCGTACTCCACCTGCACCTTTTTGCCCTGGCCAATGTCAATGTTGCCATAGTCCTCGCCAGCGGCCAGGATCGCCTCCACCTGCTGAGCCAGCCAGGCAGCATCCAGAGCGAAGTTGATGTAGCCAGGATGGGCAATCTCGATCTTGCCCAAGTAGTCTATCTCAGGCAGATACTTGACGACGATATTGGCTATCTTGATGGGAGCCATGCGGGCCAGGTTGGCCAATTGCAGGCAGATGGGCGTGGCGTAGTCGCCGTGTTCAGCCTGCTTTGGATGCTCCAGAGGAATTTCGGGGATAGTGAAAGAATACAGTTCCCCCTTCCTTTGGGCCTTTCGGATGGCTTGTTGGATCAATTTGGTGATTTCATGCTTGATCATCACTCTTCCTCAGTTCTGGTTTTTCTTCCCTACTCATTATACTACGTTTCAACTTTCCTGGCAACAAAACAATAAACCCTCGTTCCTCGTTGACGTGCCAATAGAGTTGGCCTTACTCGTTGCCTCATTTCTCCTTCTCACAGCCATAGCATGGGCGGGGAAACCCTCGTACTCGGCAAAGGCTGCCTGTAGCAGTCAGGGATTGCTCGGGCTGAACACCCGCAGGCGCTAAAGCAAGGCCTTGAGGGGGCCTTTTCAACTTCAGATGACGAATTCCATTAGGCGGCTCTGACTCCTCCCCAGAGCCGCCCTCAGTTGCGCCAGGCTCAAGTTGCCCCCACTGAGCACGAGAGCCACCTTACGTCCCCGTAGCTGTTCCCGCATCTTCACAGCCGCTGCTAGAGACGCCGCGCCGGCCCCCTCCGCCAGGTTGTGCGTCTTCTGCAGATAGAGGACGATGGCCTGGTAGATATACTCTTCACTCACCAAGACAAAGTCGTCCAACAAGTCCCAGAGGATGCTCTGCGGCAAGGCAAAAGCGGTGCGCGTGGCCAGCCCCTCGGCCGCCGTCTCCATCTTGTCCTCCACCAACTGCCGTTCTTTCCACGAGCGGTAGGCCGCTGGAGCCTGCTCCGATTGCACACCGATGACCTGAATGGCCGGGTTGATGGCTTTGGCCGCGATGCAGACTCCCGCTGCCCCGCTGCCCCCGCCGATGGGCACGATGATGACTTCGATGTCTGGCTGATCCTCTAGAATCTCCAGGGCTTCGGTGCCCACCCCAGCGATGAGCAATGGCTCGTCGCCGGAGTGGATGTAGCGATAGCCCCGTTCGGTGGCCAGAGCCTCGCAATGTTGGCGGGCCTGGTCGAAGTCCTGCCCGTGGAATACGACGTGCGCTCCCAGGCCACGCATGGCCTCCACCTTGCCTGGGTTGGCGCCCTCGGGCACAACGATAGTGGCCTCGACTCCAAAGAGCCGGGCCGCGTAAGCCACCGACTGCCCGTGGTTGCCGGTCGAGGCGGCGATGACGCCCCGTCGTCGCTCATCGTCCGAGAGTTGCGACACCAGGTTGATGCCGCCGCGCACCTTAAAGGCTCCCACCGGCTGGTGGTTTTCGTGCTTGATGTAGACCTCGCAGTCCAGCAGTTGGCACAGAGAGGAGTAGCGGTACAGTGGCGTGCGGGATAGATAACCCGCGATAACGCCTTTGGCTCTTAAGACATCCTGAAAGGTTGGTCGTTGATACACGGTCTCCTCCTTGACTTCACTCTTTCACCCATTGCTAGCACCAGGCAACAGCTTCATTGATCTCTTGTCGCCTACCACAACACGTCGTATCTGAAGCGGGTCAGCAGTTCTCTTGCTTGCCGCTTCCATTCGTCGATGAGCAGATCCATCAGCGGTTGCAGCTCTTCCGGCGGGCGGTTCAGCGCCAACGATAGCGTCTCATAGATGCGCTGCGGGAAATCGGCCGACGAGGGGGGACGCCAACCGAACCGGCACTTGAGGTCAATGGACTGGGCCCAGAACGCCAGACTGAACCACGCCAGGTCGGCGCGGGTGGTGTGGATGCCGTAATTGCGCAGGAGGCGGATGAGAAGGTCGTCGTCGCTCAAGCGCTCACCTTTCCCGTCCTGGCTAAATATGACGAAGGTGAAGGCGCACTGGGAGAGAGCGTTGCACAGCAGCCAGAAGAACTCCCGCGCCAACAGCCTGCCCACGACGCGCTGGAAGCAGGAGCGATAGGTTTCCTGATCGGATCCTGGTGGGGGCAGTTCTTCGTCGACCTTGTAGTACTGGCCAACGTAGTGACCGAAGAAGCGGGAGAAAGGCATCAGGAACGTCCAGAGCGCATTGCAGTGACCGGCGTTCCCCATCGTGCCCTTCCCGCCGGTGAAAACGATGTCCTGCATCAGCGGATAAAGCTCAGCCAGCGGTTGCGGCCCGTCGCCGATGGCCCGCAAGGCGGGATACTCGTCCGCCTGACCAGATCGCAGCATCGTCACCGCCTGCACCGCTGCCTCAAGACGTTGCGCCGAGCCTCTCGAGGGACCGCGTCCTGAAGCCGCTTCGCTTACAGTCGAAGAATCACCCAGGCTACTCCCCTCGGCGATGAAGTCGGGCACGTCGTCGCCAGGGATGATGCCCCGCTCCACTCCCTCAAACAGGGCCGCCAGCCCCAGGCCAATGTTCATGGCGTCACAGCCCAGTTGCTCGATGGGCAGGATCAGCCGTCGGTTGACGTCAGCCAACAGGTTGAGCCGGGCCCGAAACGTGTCCTCAGCCGGAGTCAGCCCAAGCATGGCGAACACAGCGTAGGTCGGCTCGAAATCGTCGAGGAACATATCGCGACCGTTGGGAGCGTAGTCGGCGGGAACCCAGTGCCAGTGACGGCAGTCCACCTGACACCAATGACAGCCGGTGCGGCCATGACGGGTCGCCTTCAACACCCGTGGGCCACCGATGTCGGCCAGAGGGTAGCCGAGACGCTGCGCGTTCCAGGCAGGGAGAGTGTTCTGACCCGCCGGATCCGCCCCGTTGGTGAACAGCTTGGCGATGGTGCCACCGGTCTTGCCAGAAAGGCGGGTGCAATGTTTGTCCAGCAGCGGGGCGATGACGCCATCTGGATTGCGAGCGAAGGACGATCGGGTGCCGGCGAAGAACTCAGACAGCTCCATCGGCTCCCCACGCAGAACCAGCGCCGAGGCGCATTGAGCGAACACATGGCCCGCCCCACCCCGCCCGGCGTGGTAGATCGCCTCCACGGCCAGGTTTGCCGAGCGGTAGCCCAGGCATGCCCCCTCTCCCACGGTGAAGATGCTGCCGGTATGCTTGTCGTCGGCCAACTCGCTCTCCACCAGCCAGTAGAAGGCACTGCGCTGACCAGTGGGGAGGTTGTCGGCGGACTTGAATTCCACGGTCAGGTTTGGGGCGCGACCAGTGACTACGACGATTGGGGTAGTGGATATTGGATATTGGGTTTTGGTGGATTGGAAGTAGATGGCGTCGAGGCCGAGATTGAGGAGTTGCGCCGCCGCGCGCCCGCCGACGAAGCTGTAGTGAGGGACGCCGGTCAGCGGCGAGACGTAGCCAACGCTGGCCTTGTTGCCGGAGAGGAAGGACATCGGCCCCCGGGCGACGACGAGCGCGCCCGGATCACGGCGCAGAAGGTACTGGCATAGGGCTTCGCCGCTGAGGACGAAGTAGTCCTCGCGCGGGTGCTTCTCCAGCGTTTCGACTTGGAGCGTTTCCAGCCGCCAGCGTCCGGCGGCGGGGTCAATAACTAATAATCGTCGCTTCATTCCACCAACCTACCGATCAACCAATCTACCAATCTACCAGCCTACCGATAAACCCGTATCGCTGCCTCCCCTTCCACCGGGCACTGATACTCACAGATGCCGCAGCCGATGCAGAGGTCCTCCAGGACATAGGGTTGCTGGACGACGACTGGCTCGCCGCGGTCGTCGTTCACTGTTGCCTCTTCCAGCCTGATGGCCTTCTCCGGCGTTGGACACATCTCCTCGCAGACAATGCACGGTATCCCGTAGGTCCAGGGCAGACAGCGGTCGCGGTCAATGACGCCTAATCCGATGACAGCCTCCCTCTTGCGCGCCAAGTCGAGGGGCGGGATGGCGTCGGAGGGGCAGATCTGGCCGCAGGCGTTGCAGCCGTAGTCGCAGTAGCCCAGGCGCGACACCAGCCGGGGCGTCCACAGTCCCTCCAGCCCAGCTTCGACCAGCGCGGGCTGCAAGCCCGAGGTCGGACAGACCTTCATGCACTGGCTACAGCGCAGGCAACGGGCCATGAACTCTCCCTCGTCCTCGACGCCAGGCGGCCGGATCAACAGCGTATGGGGCTGCTTGGCGCGCACGCCGGTCCGCAACACGACGACCCCCACGGCGCCCGTCACCAGCGCGGCCAGGGCTTGCCGTCGGCTGGGGTCGTGCTCACGCCAGGGAGCGGGGCGGCGGCGGCAACTGAAGCCAGTCCCGCCCTCTGGGCACACAGCCAGGCAGTCCAGGCAGACGGTACACTCTTCGGGAATGATCTCGTAGCTCTGACGGGTGTCAATCGCGTCCACCCGGCAGACGCCCACGCACTGGCCGCAGCGGTTGCAGGCCGGTCCAATCACGGGCCGCAGCAGCGACACCTTCGAAAGCAGCCCCAGCAGAGCGCCGAGCGGACAGAGGTGACGGCACCAGAACCGGTCGGCCAGAGCATTGAGAGCGAGGATGCCGGCGAAGAGCAAGAAGATGAAGACGTTCATGGCAAAAACCGACTGTTTGACCGGGAGGACCGGCCCCCGCAGCACTCTTTCGACCCAGTCTATCGCCGGTTGCAGCAAAGGAACGGGATACAGGGTGCGCTCAATGGCGGTGATCCCGTGGTTGAGAGCGGGGAGGATCGCCGTTGTCATCGTCCGCGTGAACAAGGTGATTGGGTCGAAGATGAGCAGGGATAGGTTGCCGAAGAGAGCAGCAGCCAGGATGACGAGCAGAAAGACGTTCTTGACGCTTCGCCAGCGCGGGGAGAGGATCACTTCACGCTGTTGGGCGGAGCCAAAGCGGACCCACTCCAGCAGCGTGCCGAGGGGGCATAGCCAGCCGCACCAGACCCGCCCGAAGGCCAACACAAGTCCAACCGTGACCAGCGCCAGGGCGAGCCGGGGTATCCACGTCCGGCTGGCAAGCATCGCTCCGAGGGCGGCCAACGGGTCGAGTCGGAAAAAGAGATCCGCCAGCGGGAAAGCCGCCCGCCGCTGGAGCGCAGCGAAGAGCAGGTAGACGTACAGCCCAAGGGCCAGGACTTGGATTGCTTGACGGATCCTTCGTAAACGTGACCAGATCATTGGAGCGCCTTCTCCAGCAGCGTACTGGCCGCTACCTCGTCCACCTCCCCAAAGACCGCAGCCAGCAGGCTGTCCCGCGCGTCAGCGAGCACCAGGCCACTGACCTGTCCACCCTCCAGCAAGGCCAATCCAGTTGACGCCGCCTCCGCGCCGGGGTACTGCACCAGCAGCAGTCGCGCCACCGCACCGCCGATGTCGTACCGCGCCAGGACGCCGTCAGTCTCGTGGCTTAACCCCAGTAGGTTCTCACCCCCCAGCCACACCTCGTTCTGGATGGATATCTCCTCGTGAAAGAAGATGGCGCTGCGCTCCACCAGCCCGTCGGTCGGCAATCGGGTCATCAGCGCAGGCCGCTCTCCGTCGGATGGCAGCGCCGTAGAGACCGCCTCGGCCAGCTCCCAGAGGTTGGCGTCGTCCAGTTCCTGGCGGGCGCGCACGTGCACGTAGTAGCGATCCTGCCAGAAGGCCAGCCTGCGTCCGGGATCGGCGTCGCCGTCGTTGCCGATGGCAGCAGGTGTGCCGCTGACGTTAACGGTGAACAGACCGTAGGCATCGGCGGGCTCTGCCAATTGCCAGATCTCGATTCGCAGCACATTCCCCTCTGCGTTCTCGTAGCTCTGCACCGCCACCTGTTCGAAGCCATAGACAAAGAAAGACTCCGCTTGGCCGTTTACCAGATCGTAGATGTTCTCGCGGTCAAAGACTTCCACTTCACCGTCGGGCGTCCAGCCTGGGAAAGCATCCGCACCAGGAAAGACGTCGGCCAACGACACGGTCTTGGCCCTGCTGCATCCTATCAACAGCAAGGCAAGAAGTAGGAAGCTGTGTTTCAGGTGCTTATGCATTGACTTCCTCAATCTTGATGTTGTCCAACTCCATCGTCCCCAGCCCCATCTCCGCCGCTGCCCTCACGTAGGCGATATCCGCCCCGGTCAGGTCGAAGAGGGTGGCAGCGTAGGCGTCCGCTGCGACGCTGTCGTGGCTGGCGATAACCGCGTCGGTCCGCCGCACGTCGTTCAGACTGCCGCCGGTGGGGCCGTGGGCGACCAGGATGCGCACCGAGTCCACCACCGTCAGGGTTGGGCGGACCAGGCTCGCCAGGTCGGCAACCCGCTGGCCCAGGTTGCGGTGCATCTGGTTGGGCCTGGTGATCACACCGAGCAGGTTCTTTCCCCCCAGGCTCAACCGGCTCAGCGAATGGTGTTTGGCGATGGGCACGTTGATCAGCACGTCAGCCTCGAGTATGTCCCGGTAGACCTCCCACTCGGTGATGTCTTGGCCTTGGAGGATGGGGGTCTTGGCGAACTTGACCGGGCTCATCACCTCCATCTGGCCTCCGACTGCCCGCACCGCCTCCCCGATCCCACTCACCGCGTAGGCCGACTCTGCTGTGCCGCCGAACGGGGTGTCCATCACCCGCACTTGCCGCGCTCCAGCCCCCAAGCAGAGGGCAACCAGTGTGGCGACGACAGTGGGGTTGGTCGTGGCCGCGTATTCCGGCGGGTGGTAGTCCACACAGATGTTGGGCTTGATGATCACATCATTGCCGGATTGCACGAAGCGCTCAATGCCGCCAAGAGCAGCGATCGCTGCCTTCGTGATCTCTGCCGGATCATCGCCCCGGGCGACGGCCAGGTAAGCCTGATCACCGGTGGGGTCGGGTGGCTGCCGGCGGACACCGCCAGAGGTCCCACCAGATTGGGCCGTGCAGCCCGCGCCAAAGAGGGTCGCACCGGCTGCTGCCGCACTGGTCAACTTGAGAAATTGTCGTCTGGTCAGTTTTGTCATCCCAAGCTTACCTCCACCAATTCCATGTTATCTGGATCGTTGGCGCCCAGCCCCAACTCTGCCCCGTTCTCCAGCCAAGGGTTGGCAAGACGCAGTGCAGCATCTGCGCTACGCTCGTCTATCACTTCGCGATACAATTGCAGACCCACCGTGTCATGGGCCACTGGATCGAAGCTCATGAAGATCGAGTCGCCGGTCACGGCTGACTGCCAGCCCCGTTTGACGATGGCCAGCGCGTCGCCAATAATTAGCCGGGTGCGGTCTCGGATCGGCGGCAGGTCGTTTAGCTCAGGTATGGCGCGCTCTATCCGCCCCCCGTGAAAACGACTGGGCCTGTCGAAGCTGCCGTAATGGTTCTTCATGGCGAAGCTGATCCCGCTCTCACCATGCTCTTTCAGGAGAGGGATGTTGATCAGGGCATCGCAGTCCAACAAGATGTCGCTGAACCTGATATTGGTATCCATCAACGTCCAGTCCCCGGTGTAATCGCGTTCGGTGCCGTAGCAGCGCACACCGGGCCCGTCCTGGTTGACTGGATAGCCTGCCCTCTCCAATTCGCGGGTGCGACGGTCGAAGATGATGATTTGCTCGGGAGGAATACCCACCGCCTGCAACCGCTCGGCCACTGCCATCACCAATGGTACATGCGTCCGGAATGCACTGCTTTGGACTACGTTGACTTTGATCGCGATCCGCTCTTCGGGAGCGAACAGTGTCGCCCAGGCTTCAGCGGCGTCGTTCAGGCCGGTCAGTTCCGTGATGGAGGCGTCGAGCATCTGCCGGATGGCGCCCGGAGTCAGCGTCTCACCATCCCACACGCCAGCGTGACGGGCTCGCACGACCTTGCTGGGCACGTCGGGGTACATCTTGATGATATCCAGCCGTCGAGGGGGCACGGTTGGTGTAGAACCGGGCGCGGGGGTGGACATGAGTGTGTCGGTTGGCAAGGGGGCAGGCGCGCTGGTCGGCGTGACCCGCTTGTCCAGAGGACGGCATCCAGCCAACAAGCCGGCCAGTGTCCCTAGCCCTGCCGCCATCTGTTGGAGAAACTCTCTTCGTGTGAAGCTTGTCATCGTGAGCTCTGAACCCTTTTCAGTTTTGCTCGGCCTGGATCGCCAGATCCAGGCCCAAAGCGGGAGGCAACCGCGGTTGCACGCAATCCCCTCAGAGCAATTCTGGATCCACTGATCACTGCAATCTCCATCGCAACCTTGTGACGCCAATTGCCAGAACCGCTGCCACGAGGAAGGACATCAACTGAACACCGATGCTACGCGGGAAGAAGTTGGATGCGGTGCTGATGTAGCGATAACTCGAAGGTGTGAACACCAGGTGATGCAACAGAGGCATCAATAGATAGCTCAGGCAAAGCCCTGCCACGAATAGCGTGCCTGCTTCAGGCGGCGACTTGCGCCGCCACGCGCGCAGGCCGGTCATAACGCCCAACCAAACCGCTCCCGCTAATGTGCCCCCCAGTGCTGCCAGGCAAGCTACGGGAACGCTGATCAAGCCTTTGCTCGGCAATTCTATCGCCCGTAGTAGCAGCAAACTCGGCATCAGTCCCATGCCATCGAGCGCCAGCCAGACGAGATCGAATGGCCGCTGGGCAGCCCATGAGCCTGGCGCCAGCGCGAGGGCCAGGCCGATCAGGGTTGCCACCACGCAGGCTGCGGCGATTGACAGGGGCAGGGTCGGCCAGTTGACGGTCATCGTAATGACGAAAATGCCGATCACCAGCGGCGGCGCACAGAGTAGCCACACCCGCCGCCAAGCTGGCGGGGAATAGTCCAGATGGCGTAACACCGCCATTCGTCCCAGCAGCCAATTAGCGGCTGTGTACCCAACCATCACGAATCCTGCAGCGACCAGTCCAGACATCCAATAGCGGCTGCCTGTCACCTCGTCAAAGGGAGTGGAGCCCAGGTGCCCGTACAGAAAGATGGCATATCGGTCCGCCACGGCAAACCAGTAGTAGAAGA
>CAYWWC010000023.1:9122-26520 GCA_964461615.1 uncultured Anaerolineae bacterium | reverse complement strand
CTCAAGCGGAATCGTCCCCACAAACGCCAGGGGGTTGCCCAGGTAGACAAAGTCCTGAGCGAGGCCTTCCGCCCCCTCCTCCCTGCCGATGGCGCAGGCCCGCCACAGGGTCTGCAATGAGGTGGGCGCTGTCTTGGTCGAGATGATTCTGTGGCGGACCACGCTCCCCTTCTGTCCAGATCGAATCAGTACTCCAGCAACGTGGGCAGCTCTTTGGCCTGGGCTACCCAGTCCTTCACCATAGCTTGGTGGGGTGTTCGCCCGGCCAGTTTCTTCTCGGCGTTTATCTCCGCTAGCTTGGCGTGCAAGTTGTCTGGGTTGCGAGTCGCCAGCTCTTTGACCGTGTCCACGCCAGCGTGCTCTAGCAGGTCAGAGAAGACTCCACCGATACCACGGACGCGCGCCAGGTCTGCCCGGTTGGCCAGCTCCAGGATGATCCGGGACTCCACGCCGGCCTGCTCCGCCAAAGCCTTTCGTCCGGCGGGCGCCCGGGCCGCTTCGAGGAGCTGATCGCCGTAGACGATCCCCTGCCCCTTCAATTTGGCCGCCAGTTCGGCGGACATGCCTCTAAGTTTGCCGATTGAGATAGCCATCGTTGTCTCCTTTCAAGCAAAAGTTATGAATGGGTAAAGAGTCGTGAAGTAACGTGTTAACAGTGCCCCTGTTACCTCATTGACTTGTTGCCTCGTTGCCTCGTCGTCTCATTGCCTCATAACTTCAATTCAGACGTACAATGTGCGCAGCGCGTGGCCTTGATGGGGATGGTGGACAGGCAATGTGGGCACTCTTTGGTTGTCGGCTCGGCGGGCGGCGCTTCCTCTTCCCGCTTCATCCGATTGATGGCACGGATGAGCAGGAACATCACAAAAGCAACGATGAGGAAGCTGACGACGGCATTGATGAACACGCCGTAGTTGATAGTCACCGCGCCTGCCGCCTGCGCGTCGGCCAGCGATGCGTAAGGCCCAACCGGGGAGCCTGCCTTGAGCAAGATGAACAGGTTGGCGAAATCCACCCCACCCAGCAGCAAACCGATGGGCGGCATGATGACGTCGTTGACCAGCGAGGTGATGATAGTACCGAAGGCTGCGCCGATGATGATGCCTACGGCCATGTCAATCACGTTGCCACGCATGACGAATTCTTTGAACTCTTTCAACATGTTTGGCCTCCTTTGTGATCAGGGTTCACTGGAGTCGGGCTGATCACGCCCGGCGACCACCCTTGAGCTCATCTTGCAGAGTCTCAAGCGCATCCCATTGGCCAGTGGCCGCCAGCGTGGCCTGCTCAGGCCAACTGGTGGGGTCTGCCAGCGCAGTGAGCCCGGCCTCCGCAATGATCTGCTTCAGCCGCTTCACATCGGTTGAGGCCAGGTGCGCAAAGGTCATGATGCCGGCTGCCTTCAGCAAACTGGAGATCTTGGGACCAATCCCCTCAACAAGCTTCAGATCATCGGGCTCTACTTTCAGGACGGGCTTCTCGACTTCCTCTTCGACCGTAAGCGGAGCGACGCCCAGCACAGGCGCAGCGCGCCTGGCCACACCCTCCGGCGTCTCAGCGATGTGGGATGGGGCTGCTGCATCAGGTCTGGCGATCCGGGCGCCTGCCTCAGGTTTGGTTGGCGGGGCAGTTTTTTCCTTGGGGCGACCTAGCTGCCACCAAAGCCACAGCGCCACTATCACCACTACTACCAGCAGCCAGACCCACCAGGGGATGCCTCGCGCCCACCTGGCCTCCACAAACGAGCTAGAGCAAGCCGTTGGCATCAGGCCGACTACTACTAGACCGATCAAGATACTGTATTTGCGAAACATGCTTGTTGCCTCCTTTGATTGAAATGGCGCTAAACAGGGCTAGATACACACTTCGGAGGTCTTGCGACCGCCCTCACATTCCCTCCACGAAGAGAATGCCTGCCACATCCTTTCTGGTATTACCACCTCCTTCCACAAAGAGACCTCGTTGACCCGTTACTCGTTGCCTCAGTGCCTCATCACTCGTTGCCTCGTTGCCTCATCACCAGGCTGGCATGCGGTCGTGGGTCAGGCTGCCGCGGGCCGAACGATAACCAATCTCCCAGTAGGGGGCCCAGGCCAGGGCCACCACTTCGACCTGCACATCGCTGCGGCGGGGTTTGACAGGGTAGGTTTCGATCTCATCCAGGGTGGCGGCCCACTTCTCGGTGATGGCCACGGCTTCCTCTTGCATATCCCGGCGCATGTCCTCGATCTCATCCTGCAAGCGGGCGATCTCTTCCTCGGATTCCTCGATATCCGCCTTGGCGCTGGTGGTGAGCCTGCGCTTGGTAGCAGCGCGCGAGAGGCCGGTCGTGCTGCGGCGGCGCCCGATCCCCAACAAGCTAGCCAGGCTTTCGCCAGCGGAGAGCAGCTCCTCGCGCTTGCGGGCGTCGTATTCGTCCTGGTCTTCGGACAGCTCCCGCTCCTCGCGAGCCAGGCGGGTGTCCAGACGATCGAGCTTGCGCTCGTACTTGCTGCGCAGTTTCTCTACTTCGGCGTCCCGCTTCTCACGGGCGATTTGCTGCGACCGGACATTGAAGTCGCGCTCCGATTCGCCAGGCTGGCCGTAGAGCTTCAGCACCGGGTTGTAGTACAGGTTCAGCGCCTCCTCGTGGTAGAGGTAATCGCTGAAATCTTTGCCAAAAGCTTTGAGCTCGGAGACAGTGTTTAGTTCGGATGGGATGGGGCCAAAAAGGGCATCGAAGTCAGGCTGATCCTCCAGATCGGCCGGGTCCAGCTTAATGGCATCAGCATCCTCCCAGCGGATGATCGTACCCAGGTCGCCAGGCAGGATCAGGAGACCCACCTCTTTGCTCTCGTTGACGCGGCGTTTCCGGTCAACGAAGCTGACACCGCCCAGAGCCAGCAAGCAAGGCTCGTAGACCAGGGTCGTTTCCTCCGCTTCCAGGCGCTGGCCCAGCTCTTCCTCCAGGCGGCTGAGGGCGCGGGTGGGGCTCAGGCTCATCGGTAGGAAGACCTGAGGCAGGTTGGGGGGCAGGGTCGGAGGGGTGCTACTGTAGCCAGAGGGCACGTCTGGGGCGGCGGGTGCCGGCGCGACGGCGGGGGCAACGCCACGCCGCGCAGCCGAGCGAGCAGGCACAGCAGCCGTGGGCTCCACCGCACCGACCTTGGTCTCGGCCATCAGTTGGCGCACCTGGCTGCGGGTGAGCGGGCCACGCAGGTAGCTCATGGCCCAGCGCGTCTGGAAGATGACGGGGTGAGCTTCGTGGACGTTGTGAAGCAGAAAAACGCGGGAGCCGAGAGCGGAGATGGCGTGGTCGAGCTGGCGGCGGTCGAGAGCACCGCCAGCTTCGGTGGTGGCCGATTCCAGGCCGTCTAGCACGCGCATCTTATCTCGCTCGGTCTGGAGCTTGCCAATGAACCAAGTGCCCGCGTTAGTCAGCCCCTTGTAGTCCAGGTCAACCGGGTTTTGGGTAGTGAGCACCACTCCAAGGCCGAAGGCGCGTGCCTGCTTCAGCAAGGTCAGCAGGGGGCGTTTGGAGGGCGGATTGGCGACCGGGGGGAAAAACCCGAACACCTCGTCGAAGTACAGGAGGGCGCGCAGGCTGGTAGTACCCGATTGTTGCCGCACCCAGGTGATGATCTGCTCCAGCAGCAGGGTGACGAAGAACATGCGCTCAGGTTCGCTGAGGTGGGCGATGTAGAAGATGCTGTGCCGTGGTTTCCCTGCGGCAGTGTGGAGAAGATTGGAGACGTCCAGAGGTTCGCCCTTTATCCAGCCCCCAAAGCTGGGGGCGGCGATGATGTTGTTCAAGGACATGGCCAGGCCGAACCGATCCTTCTCGGGGAAGAAAGTATCCACGTCGAAGACGCCCAACTGCCGCACTGGCGGCGATTGAATTGCGGTTATCAACCGAGTCAGGTCCAGGTCTTCGCCCTGACGCCAGAAGTGTTCGAAGATATTGGAGAGGAGGATGTGCTCGCGGCTGCGCAGGGGGTCGGCCTCGATGCCGACGAAGCCCAGCAGCGCGCTGACAGTGCCCTGGATTTGATCGCGCAGCAGTTCTTCGTTCTCATCCCAACTCAGAGCAGGCGCTTTGAGGGAGGCCAGGATGGAGATGGGCAGGCCGGCGTCGGAGCCGGGGGTGTAGATGCGGAAGTCTGCGCTCTCCTTCAGCATGCGGATGCGCTCCGGCCCTTCTCCCCAGTCGGCCAGCCCCTTGCGCCAGATGTCGGCGGTGTAGCGGGCGTATTCATTGACGCTCATGCCCTTGCGGCGAGCATCGTCTACGTTGACCCACGGTTCGAAGTCTTCGGGGCGCAGGTTGGGGAAAGTGAGCAGGAGGTTAGTGAGATCCCCTTTGGGGTCTATCATAATGGCGGGGACGTTGTCTATGGCAGCTTCCTCCAGCAGATCAATGCACAGGCCGGTCTTGCCAGAGCCGGTCATGCCGACACAGACAGCGTGGGTGGTGAGGTCGCGGGCGTCGTACATGGCCAGACGGTCGAGCCGTTTACCCGTGTCCAGGTCATATTCCTGGCCCAGGTAGAAGGCGCCAAGCTTCTCGAAAGGTTGCATGATAACACCTCCACTGAAGATCACACCAGACAGCCCAGCCTTAGTGACAATGTGACGTCCATTTTAACACAAACCAACAGACAAGTCAACTAGGCTAACAATCTCAACCTCTCCAACACCACCCTGAGATCATCAGGCAGCTCCGCCGTGAGTTCGACGTACTCGTCAGTGCCGGGCAGGCGGAAGCCCAGGGTATGGGCGTGGAGGAATTGGCGGCGCAAGCCCCTCAAGCGCTGCTTGCGAAAGCCGTAGACGGGGTCCCCAGCCAGGGGGTAGCCGATGGAGGCAAAGTGGACGCGGACTTGATGGGTGCGGCCGGTCTCGGGCTCGGCTTCCACTAGAGTATACGCGCGGGGCGCCTTGCCTGTCACATGGCCGAGATACTCCACGACGCGGTACTTGGTACGAGCCTCGCGGCCCCCCTCCACCACGGCCATGCGCTTGCGGCGCTTCTTGTCCCGCCCGATGGGAGCCTCGATGATGCCCTGCACTGGGTCCAGGCGTCCCTCCAGCAAGGCCAGGTAAACTTTCTTGACCTCCCGACGCTTGAACTGGCGCTGGAGGCGCCGCCGAGGCGCATCATTCTTGGCCACGATGATCAGACCGGAGGTATCCTTGTCCAAACGGTGGACGATGCCGGGCCGCAGACCATCCTCGGCCCCGGCCAGATCCGGGCAATGGGCCAGGACGGCATTGACCAGAGTTCCCGTGCGGTGGCCGTAGGCAGGGTGCACCACCATCCCTGCCGGCTTGTTCACCACGATGATGTCCTCGTCCTCGTAGACGATGTCCAGGGGGATTGACTCAGGCCGCACCTCCAGGGTCTCCGGCGGCGGGATGCGCACCACGATCTCGTCGCCCGCCTCCACCCGATAGCTGGACTTGGTAGCCTCACCGCCCACCGTCACCCGCCCCTGCTTGATGAGCCTTTGCACCACGGAACGGGAGAGTTCGGGCATCTCGTCAGCGATGTGTTTATCTATCCTTTGGCCAGTCTCGGCCACATACAACTCGATGATCCTTTCCACTCGAATCCCCTAAAAAAACAACGACCGAGGCCATAGGCTCTCGGTGCGCTAAATACTACATTCTTTGTATCCTCTCAAAGCAATAGCAGGAACTCCCCAGGCGTCAGCCCTGCATCTTTGATGATTCTGGACAGCGTCCCTCGTTTCAAAGCCTTGTTGTGCCAGGGAACAGATACAGGGTTAGGGTGCCCATCCTTGTACAAGATTATGTGGCTGCCCGTTTGGCGATCCTCATAAAAGCCCGCCTTTCTGAGAGCTTTCAGCACCTTGCGTGGTCGTAGCGCTGGCAACCTGGGGCTCACGCTGGCACTCCCACCGTGGCGATCCTGACTTCGCCAAGGTCGGGGACGTAAAGGCCATGCTTCTTCGCAACAAGCAGCCAGCCTTGAATAGCATCCTTGATGTTCTCCAAGGCCTCCTCCTCCGTATCACCCTCCGATATGCATCCTGGAAGAGCAGGGGCCACCACTGTGTATCCACCTTCTTCCGCTGGAATCAAGACGACTTCATAGTTTATCATCCCACTTCCTCTAATCTCTAGTCTCTAATCCCCAATCCTCACCATGACGCAAGAGGAGGAAAGCCAAGATCACCACCCCTACGAAGACGGAACTGTCGGCCACGTTGAAGACGGGCCACACCTTGAAATCAATGAAGTCTATGACGTGGCCGTGGCGCAGACGATCCAACAAGTTGCCCAGAGCTCCGGCCAACTGCAAGCCCAGGCTGACCTGAACCAACCACTGCTCGCCCGGCAGGTGACGGTAGTAGAAGATGATGGCCACTACCACCACCACGGCGATGACCATGAATATGGTCCCGTACTCGGGAAACAGCCCGAAGGCCACCCCCGTGTTGGTCACGTAGGTCAGACTCACCCAACGCTCCAGAGCGGCCACAGGATTCCAGGACTCGCCTGGTCTCAGGCTGGTCATCACCGCCTGCTTGCTGATTTGGTCAATCACCAGGATGAGGACGGCAACCACTGGCAGGAGGAACCGTCTCCACTTCTTCTCACGAGGCAAAAAGTAAACTCCTCTACTTCGACAGGCTCAGTACTGGTTATTACTTCTCGCGCTGCCTCTGGCACCGGATGCATAGGGTGGCGGAAGGAAGAGCCTTCAAACGAGCACGATCTATCTTATCGCCGCAGTCCTCACACAACCCATAGGTACCTTTATCGAGTTTCGCCAGGGCATCGTTCGCCTTGCCCAGGAGACGCTGCAGATTCTGACGTAAGGCGTGGTTCTTAGTGTTTTCCAAAACCTCGGTAGCATCATCCGCAATGTGGGTACTGTAGCCAGGGTTATCCTGCTCCGTCACCGCTAACCGCTCCAGATCTGCTATCAGGTGTCCACGCTCGTCTTCGAGCCGTTTTCTGAACGATTCATCAGCCCTACTCATCACAACCTCCTAATCATTTTCTGTTTTACTATCAGGCTGACACCGCTTCGCTAACGAACCTATTCTACTCGATTGTCACTAAAAAAGCAAATCACCTCGAACTTCAAAGCTCAAACCTTTACCAGTCCCAAAGTGATCTCCTCACCCTCGATCTTGAGGGTCTGGGCGTATGCCTCGGCTGGCAGCTCACTTTCGATCAACTCTGTGGAGAGGGTCTCGCCCTTGATATACTGGCCGCGTATCTCCAACACCTCCCGCAGGGTCGGACCAGCCTGGTAGTAAGTAGTGATGCGATCTTCGATGCGGAAGCCAGCGTCCTTGCGCATGATCTGGATGTGGCGCACCAGTTCCCGGGCCAGACCCTCTTGGATCAGCTCATCATCGAGGGTGGTGCTGATGGCCGCCAGATAGCCGGCCTCCTCGGCCACGGCGTAGCCCGCTTTAGCCTCGGTGTGCACCTCCAACTCCTCAGGCAAAAGGTTCACGGTCTGTCCGACGATGTCCAGAGCGATGGCCTCGCCAGCCTGCACGCGCAGGGCCAGCTCGGCCTGATCCTGCTCGGCCAGAGCTGCGCGGATCCTGGGGAACAGGGCGCCATACTTTCTGCCCAAGAGATGCGGCAGGGGTGTTACACGATAGTCAACTACCTGGCCGGCATCCTCCAGGAAGACCAACTCTTTGACGTTAAGCTCATCCAACACTTGATCGGCTAGACGGCGCAAGGACTCGGCCTCACTCTCGCTCCGCACCTGGAACAGGGCCTGGGCCAGCGGTTGGCGCAGCTTGAGGCCAGCTCGGTTGCGGGCTCCGTGCCCCAGGCTCACCAGCCTCATGACCAGCCGCGTGTCCTCCACTAGCTCCTGATCTATGACCTCCTCGCGCGCCTGAGGATAGTCGCAGAGGTGGACGCTTTCCGGCGCTGTCGCGTCAACGTTCCTCACCAGGTTCTGGTACATCTCCTCGGCGATGAAGGGCATGAACGGAGCCAACAGCCTGGACAGGGTGGTCAGGCACTCGTAGAGGGTGGAGTAGGCGGCCGCTTTGTCCTCGTCCTCCTCGCCCTTCCAGAAGCGACGGCGGCTGCGACGCACGTACCAGTTGGATAGGTCCTCAACGAAGCGCTGGAAGGGGCGGGCAGCCCCTGTTACATCGTAACTGTCCAGGGCGTTGGCTACACGTTGGACGAGCAGGTGCAGCTCGGACAGGATCCAGCGATCAAGGGCAGGCAGATTCGTAGATTCGGAATTCGTAGGTTCGTCTACATCCGAATCTGCGAATCTACGGCCTGGTTGCCATCCGTCAATGTTGGCATAGGTCACGAAGAAGGAGTACACGTTCCACAGGGTCAGCATGAAAGTGCGGACCACGTCGCCCACCAATTCGACGGAGAAGCGGCGATCGTGCCCTGGCGGCGTGGCGGTGTATAGATACCAACGCAGGGCATCCGCGCCATGCGCACTGATGACCGTCCAGGGATCCACCACGTTGCCTCTGGACTTGGACATCTTCTCGCCCTCTGCGTCCAGGATCAGGCCCAGACAGACACAGTTCTCGTAGCAAGGCTTATTGAACAGCAGGGTGGAGATAGCGTGCAGGCTATAAAACCACCCTCTGGTCTGATCCACGGCCTCGCAGATGAAATCGGCCGGGAACTGCTCCTCGAACATCTCTTGATTGGCGAAGGGATAGTGCCACTGGGCCACTGGCATAGACCCTGAGTCGAACCAGGCATCTATCACCTCAGGCACGCGCCGCATGGCGCCATCACAGTCCGGGCAGTGGTAGGTAACAGCGTCAATGTAAGGACGATGGAGATCCAACTGTTCAAGGCTGTAGGTTGTAGGTTGCAGGCTTTCACCAGAACCTGGAACCTGAAACCTGAGACCTGAAACCTTGGATTGCAGTTCCTCGACACTTCCGACGCACTCCTGCCGCCCGCACTCCTCGCAAACCCACACGGGCAAAGGCGTCCCCCAGTAACGCTCGCGGCCCAGGGCCCAGTCCACGTTGTTTTCCAGCCAGTTGCCGAAGCGCCCATCGCGGATGTGCTCCGGGTACCAGTTGATCTGGCGATTGAGATCCACCAGCTCATCCCTGTAGCGAGTGGTCTCGATGTACCAGGTAGCTTTGGCGTAGTACAGAAGGGGCATCTTGCAGCGCCAACAGAAGGGGTAGACATGGCGACAGGTACCCACTTTGTACATCAGCCCACGCCCCTGCAAGTCCTTGATGATCAGGGGATCGGCGTCTTTGACGAACAATCCCCGCCAGGGGGTAACATCGTCAATGAAAGCGCCGCGCAGGTCAACGGTATGCAACACCGGCAAGTCATACTCCTGGCCGACTTCCAGGTCTTCGGCGCCGAAGGCGGGCGCGATGTGCACGATGCCTGTGCCATCCTTGGTGGTCACGAAGTCGCCAGGAACCACATAGCAATAGTCCTTCTCCACTGGCAAGAAAGTGAACAAGGGGTGATAGTGCGCCTCAAGCAACTCCTTACCCGGCACGCTCTGCACAACCTTGTAGGGGACGTCCATCACCTCGTCCAGCAGCTCTTTGGCCAGGATCAGCCGCTCCGTCTCGCCCTCTCTTTCCAGTTCGATGGTGACGTACTCGATCTGGGGATGGACAGCCAGGGCCACGTTGCCAGGCAGGGTCCAGGGAGTGGTGGTCCAAACCAAGAAGTAGGTGCCTGGCTCATCCCGCAGGGGGAACTTGACGTAGATGGATGGATCTTCGGCCTCTTCATAACCCAGAGACACCTCGTGATCCGACAGGGGCGTACCGCAGCGAGGGCAATAAGGCACAACTTTGTAGCCCTGGTAGATGAGGTCTTTGTCCCACAACTGCTTGAGGATCCACCACACCGATTCGATGTATTCGTTCTTCAGGGTGACGTAGGGGTCGTCCATGTCAACCCAGAAGCCGATGCGGTCGGTCAACTCCTCCCATTCTCTGACGTAGCGGAAGACGCTCTCCCGGCACTGGGCGTTGAACTCAGCCACGCCGTAGTCCTCGATGGCCTGCTTGCTGTTGAGGTTCAACTCCTTCTCGATCTCCAACTCGACCGGCAAGCCGTGGGTATCCCAGCCACCTTTGCGCAGAACGTAGTAGCCTTTCATCGTCCTGTAGCGGGGGAACAGGTCTTTGAAGACGCGGGCCAGGACGTGGTGAGTGCCGGGAAGGCCATTGGCCGTGGGCGGCCCTTCAAAGAAGACGTAGCGAGGGGCGTCTCGGCGAATCTCCAGGCTCTTCTCGAAGACATTGTTCTCCTTCCAGAAGCGGAGGACACTCTCCTCCATTTCGGGAAAGTTGACTTTGCTGGGTACTTCTTTAAACATGACTTCTCCTCCTTCAGCTACTCAAAACACAGATGTGCAGGATTTGCGGATTCCTCTTCGGGCCAAGTCACTTGATTCCCTAATCCAGCCGATCCGCTGTTATTCATTCTGCTCGAACCGCTGCTAACCAGACATTCAAGCTCCGCTCGGCCTCCCCGGCGACCAGGGCCACAAAGGGGGCAGTGTCACCTTCATGAGCTTGATCCAGCACGTCATAGTATTCGGGTCGCCGCTCACGGCGGATCACCGCTGGCGGATAGCCCTCCTGGACCAGAACGAGGTTCATGAGGAGCCGAGCTGTGCGGCCGTTACCATCAACGAAGGGATGAATGTGTACCAGGCGAAAGTGCGCCCTGGCCGCCCGCTCTACTGGATGTAGATTGGCTGCTTCAGCCGAATTGATCCAGGCCACCAACTCCTGCATCAACGGGGGCACTGCAATAGCCGCTGGCGGCACGTAGGTCGAGCCCGTGATGTAGACCTGACCCTTTCGATAGGCCCCAGCATTCTCGTCGTCAATGGTCCGCAGGATCAGGGCATGGATCTGACGGACGTTGTGCCCAGTGATGGGTTCTGCCCTGGCTGCCAAAGCCTCGACAAAATCAATGGCGTGCTGGTGGTTAATGGCTTCCAGGTGTTCCCGCAGGGATTTCCCGCCCACTGTCAGCCCGTCAAGGACGACTAACCGGGTTTCGGCCAGAGTCAGGGTGCTGCCCTCAATGGCGTTGGAGTGGTAGGTCCACTCCACGTCAAAGTATTCCTTGAGCTTGGCGACGACTCCGGGCGGCAAGGGCCGCGCCGCAGCCAACCGGGCTTTCTTTTCGTCGAGACGGGCAAGTATCTCTTTCATGCGTGTTGATCCGTCAATTCTGCTAATCCGCGTTCTCCTCCAACGCAATCCGCAGCCGCTTGTTGATGCGGCCTTTGCTTTCGTGGCCCACCACCCGAATCGTCCCTACTTCGCTGGTGTTGGCCACGTGGGTGCCGCCATCAGCCTGCATGTCCAGCCCCTCAATCTCCACCACGCGGACTTCCCGAATGCTCTCTGGCAGCAGGTTGATCTTGGTGCGGATTAGATCCGTGATTTGGAAGGCCTCCTGCCGGGGCAAAATGCAGATCGTGACCGGCCGGGCGGCGGCTACCTCGGTGTTGATCTTTTCCTCTATCTCCTGGGCAAAGTCAACGCTCATGTGTTCCAGCTCGAAGTCCATTCGGGCCGCCAGCGGCTTCATGTTGCCTCCGGTCACCTGCGCGCCGTAGTCGCGCCAGATAACGCCGCAGAGGATGTGCAGCGCGGTGTGGGTGCGCATCAGCTTGTGACGGTGCTCCCAGTCCAGCACGCCTTTGACCAGCGCACCCTCGGGCGGCGGCTCGGCGTCCAGCGTGTGCCACACCAAATCGCCCCGCTTCTTGACCTTGATGACTTGGGCCTCGCCATCATCCCACAGCAGCCTGCCCAGATCGGACGGCTGCCCACCGCCGCCAGGATAGAAGGCCGTGCGGGCCAGCGCCACCCGGTCGCCCTCAACTGTCTCCACCGTGGCTTCGAACTCCTTCAAATAGGAATCGGTCAAGTATAGCCAATCGGTCACAATTCACCTCCGTGAAGCTAAAGCCCAAACCACAGGCGATCCATGTAATCCTCGCATCCCACCGCTCGCCAGAAGGCCTGGGAGACGGGGCTGAAGTGGGCCACGTTGAGTTGTGCAGTAGAGAGTCCCTTCTCCCTGAACCAATCCTGTAGGCTCTCGAAGAGACGGCGACCGATGCCCTGCTGGCGACGGGCCGGGTCCACGCAGATGTCGGAGACAAGGCCATAGGTGGGCGGCAGGAGCACGGGCGGATTCTCGCGCATCATACCGATGATGTAGCCCACCGGTTGCCCTGCGGCATCGGCGACCAGGACACAGCAATCATCATCCCGCAACCAAGAACGCAGAACGTCGGCCCAGTGCTCTTCCCCATTGGGCGCAGGCCGAAACCGTGCATCCAGCGCGGCGTGATAATCCATCATCTCATTCCAGAGAGGCAATATCCCCCCTACGTCCTTGCGTGTTGCCCGACGAATGGCTACTTGTGGCATAGACTCCTCTTCCATAAACAAAAAGCCCTCATCCCCAAGGGACGAGAGCCTGGACTCCCGCGGTACCACCCTAATTGGCGTTGCCGCCCACTCTGCGAGGTACGTATTCATACCCCCGTCCGTGTAACGGAGGACGAGCCCGGTCAGGTCTACTCGTTGGTCAATTGGTCTGATTGTCCTTGGTCAATCGGTTTGCCGACTACCCGACCATCGGAGCATTCGACCAACTTTCGGCTGCCAGCTCCGGAGTGATTTTTGGCGAGGTTCCCGCATCCGGCTCCCACCTATCCCGGACTCTCTGAGCGTTACCTCCCGCCTACTCGTCTCCATCATCGCTCTAGGGAAAATATAACACAGAAACGGCGATTTGTCAAATCAATGTCCTAATATCCTCACGCTCTCCTGGCGGGGCTGAAGCACCAGCCGGGAAGCAGCAAAATGGCCCAGCAACTCCCGCACCCGGTTGCGTCGGGACCTCATGCGCTCGTCTCTGGCCTTCCAGACCCCACTGACCTGGTTGATGGCTAAGCTGCTATCACCCCTCACTTCGACGGAGAATTCTGAGGGGGCGTGGTTCGCCTCCATCAGCGTCTCGATCAAGTCACCCAGGCCAGCGATCAGCGTGTCGTACTCCGCCTCGTTGTTGGTCATCTCCCCATCGAAATCGAGCCGCATCACCCGCCTCTTTCCATCACCGGCCCTGATCAAGGCATAACTGCCATAGCCGGGGCCAGGATTACCCAGGCTCCCCCCATCGAAGACCAACACGTAATCGGGCCGGCCCTCTAACTGACCGGCATCGAAAGCCACAGGTTTCTGAGCTTCAGATGCCCCCCCTGCCCCCTTGAATCCCTCCATGGTGGAAAGCTCTTCAAAAAGCTCTCTCTTCTCCACCTCGCTCAAGGCAGAAACGGCTGCTAAGATCTCGGCCACGGCCTTCATCGCTGACCTATCATTTCTCACCAGAAATCAACTGATCGTAGAGGGTCTCTAAGTTGGCCTGGTGCAAGTCCTGCACCAAGCCGTCGAGAGGGACACGAGACTTGCCACAACTCTCGATGCCGATCTTCCTGAGCTCATCCCGCGGCGCCTCGGCCTCTACCTTCCCCCGCACTTTATCATATATGGTCTCCAGGTAGGCAATGCTGCTCTTCAGCGTCGTCTTGGTCTCGCCTCGCAGGAGTACTCCATCATGTCCCTGCACAATAGTATCCAGGCTCAACTTACTGATGGCTCGCAGAGATTCCTTCAGTTCCAACCGGTCACCATCCACGATGTAGGGCACAGGCATGACAGTGTCGCCAGCGAAGAGCACCTTGTTTTCCCTCACGTAAACCACTATCGAATCAGACGTGGTACCTGGCGTGTGCATCAGTCGCAAGGTCTTGTTGCCCAGTCGAAGGGTCAACTCCTTGGTGAAGGTCATGGAGGGCAAACGCAGTTGCACCTCGGCTAGCTCGGAAATTTGCTCCTTGACTTCATTCAATTCTTCCTCACCGCGCCTTTGCAGAGCCTGGCGGCAGAGCTCGTGGGCAATCACCTCGGCCCCATCAAAAAGATAATTGCCGTAGACGTGATCGGAATGAGACTGGGTGTTAATCACACAGAGCACCCCGCTTCTGCTCTTCTGCCGCACGAAGTCCAAAAGCTCGCTTGTTTCCTGGGGAAAGAGCAAAGTATCAATAACGACCACCCCTTGCGGGGTGAAGATGGCTCCAGCCGTTACCTTGACATAGAGCTCGCTGGTGAAGACGTAGATGTCGTCGGCAACCCTCTCTCTCAGCATATACGCCTCCTAGTGCAATATTCGTTCACAAAGCATCGGTAGAAATGATCAGGTCGGCGGTAGCAACGTTAGTGGCAATAGGCACGTTATGCACGTTGCAGGCTCGCAGGAGGGTCTGAATGTCAGGATCATGAGGATGTTTGTCCAGGGGATCCACCAAGAAGAAAACACCATCTATGACCCCTTCAGCCACGCGGGCGGCGATCTGCGCATCACCCCCATAAGGACCTGACAGGACACACTCCACTTCAAGACCCACTTTCTCCTGCAAGAGTTTACCGGTGGTGCCTGTAGCTACCAGATGGTATTCCGCTAGCTTTTCGCGATTGAAAGTGGCAAAGGCCACCAAGTCGGCCTTCTTGCCATCGTGTGCGACCAAAGCTATGGTCTTCACATTCATAATCCTATCATAAAAAAATACCACCAGGTCACCTGGTGGTTCTTTTTCAAAGATCCCTGCTATGCCGTGTGGTACCAGTGTCTTGAACCTGCTTTCGCAGGTGGGAATCTACCTATTGGTTCTGCCTCACCTATTCCGGCTAACGCATCCCCTCTAGAGTTCCAATCCCCTAGATGTAAGTGTTGGCTCAAAACTCTCGCTACGCATCACGAACACAGCAGGGTACTTACCACCAGTATAGTACCACAAAACTCCCCAAAAGGCAAATCGTATTAGGCGGCTAGAAGCCACCCTCTCAAATTGTAAGGTTAATCACCCACCATGCCACAGGGCTAGTATCCTGTCAGCGCCATACTCGTTACTATGTATTCCAAGCTGGCCCTCATCCGATTGAACGCGCCAGTTGCAAGTGCAGCTCGGCCAACTGTTGCTCCGATATGGGCGACGGAGCCCCAAATGTAAGATCCATCGCTTGCTGTGTCTTTGGAAAGGCCATCACCTCGCGGATGTTGTGCTCGCCCGCCAGGAGCATCACCAGGCGATCTATGCCCGGAGCAATGCCCCCGTGCGGCGGAGCCCCGTACTCGAAAGCCTCCAGCAGGTGGCCAAACTCGGCTTGCACATTCTCTTTGGAAAGCCCCAGGGCGCGGAACATCCTCTCCTGCATCTCGCGGCGGTGAATCCTGATGCTGCCGCCGCCGATCTCCCAGCCATTACAGACGACATCGTAGGCTTTGGCCCGCACCCTGCCCGGCTCGGTCTCCAGGAAAGGCAAGTCTTCATCCAGAGCTGAGGTGAAGGGGTGATGCATGGCGCTCCAGCGCGCTTCCTCCTCGTTCCAATCCAAGAGGGGGAAGTCCAGCACCCAGGCAAAAGCCAGTACGCTATCGTCCCGCAAGCCCAACCGTTGGCCCATCTCCAACCTCAAACCCCCCAGGGCATCGGCCACCACCTTAGGCTCGTCGGCCACGATGAGGATCAGATCGCCCACCTCCGCCTCCGTACGAGCGAGCAGGCCCCCGATCTCCGCCTGCGATAGGAACTTGGCAACGGGGGATCGCACTGCCAGATCAGCTTCAATCAGCATCCAGACTAGTCCCTTGGCGCCACGATTCTTGACGAACTCGCCTAGCTCGTCCAACTGACGGCGGCTGTAGTCAGCGCAGCCGGGGACGCGGAGGGCTTTCACTTGGCCTCCCTCGGCCACCGCCTGGCGGAAGACGCGGAACTCGCTCTCGGCCACCACATCGGACAGGGCGATCAGGGGCAGGCCGAAGCGCAGGTCGGGCTTGTCGCTGCCGTAGCGCTCCATGGCCTCTTGATACGTAAGCCGGGGGAAGGGCTGGCGCAGGATGCTCATTCCCGTCTCGGCGGACAGCGACTCCACCAGAGTGGTGAACAGACCCTCCGTGAGTTGCAAGACGTCCTCACTATCCACAAAGGACATCTCAACGTCCAGTTGGGTGAATTCCGTTTGACGATCAGCCCGCAGGTCTTCGTCGCGGAAACAGCGGGCGATCTGGAAGTATTTCTCAAAACCGGCCACCATGAGTAGCTGTTTGACCTGTTGGGGCGATTGGGGTAGGGCGTAGAATTTGCCCGGATGCACGCGGCTGGGCACCACGTAGTCGCGCGCCCCCTCGGGCGTGCTCTTGATGAGGATGGGCGTCTCTATCTCGATGAAGCCCTCCTCGTCAAGATAGTCGCGGAGGAACTTGATCACCTTGTGGCGCAGAATTAGGTTCCTCTGCATACGTCTCCTGCGCAAATCGAGATAGCGGTATCGCAGGCGCAGGGCCTCGTCCACCTCGTCGTCCCTGTTGATGTAAAAAGGCGGTGTCTCAGCCGAATTGAGTATCTCCACCAAGTTGGCCACCACCTCGATCTCGCCTGTGACCATGTCTGGATTGGTCAGCCCTTCGGGACGGCGGCGCACCAGACCCCGAACGCAGAGCACGTACTCGCCCCGAACCTGGGAGGCCGTGGCGTGGACTTCCGCCGAGACCTCAGGGTTAGCTGTCACTTGAGTTATCCCCTCCCGGTCCCGCAGATCAATAAATATCAACCCGCCGTGGTCGCGGCGGCGGTTTACCCAACCGGCCAGGGTCACTTCCTGGCCCACGTGCTGGGCCCTTAGCTCGCCACAAGTATGAGTGTTCAACATAGCGCCTCCCTTCCTGTTCCTGCTTTGGACGGTATTATACTACCAGAGAGAGAAAAAGACAAGCTCTAATCTCCCGGACCTGCGCAGCGAATCCAAACTGGTGAGGCAAGCGATGCATCAAGAAGCCGCCTGCCGAGAGTGCGACAGGCGGCTTACCTTACACCATAGTTGTCCATGCCAGGCTGTCGCCACAACTTGGCCGTTGCCCCCGACTTCGGAGAAATCGAGGGGTTCTCTACTGCCCTTGCCTCATTCCAGCACAGATGACCGAGATTAGCAACTGACTATTCTGCTAAGTCATCTTGGCCCATTTCATCGTCGGAATCAACAGCTTCAAGCGGCGGTGTGAATCCCGCAGGCCACATAGTGGCGCTATCGCGCTTGACGTCCTTCAGATTAGCCCCCTGGAGGTTTGTGCCTCCCAGCAAGGCCCCTCGGAGATTTGCCTGTTCCAGGTCAGCGTCGTGGAGGTTTGCAATCCATAGGTTGGCCCCCTCAAGATTGACATCCACCAAATCAGTGTGCTGGAGATTGGAGCGCTTCAGGTTGGCATCCCGGAGGTCGGCGCCCTTCAGGTGAGCATCCTGGAGATTGGCATACTTCAGGTTGGCATCCTGGAGATTGGCGTCCGTCAG
>CAYWWC010000023.1:0-9022 GCA_964461615.1 uncultured Anaerolineae bacterium | reverse complement strand
AGATTGGCGTCCGTCAGGTTGGCGTCCTGAAGATCAGCACGCATCAGGTTGGCGTCCTGAAGATCGGCCTCCTTCAAGTTGGCGCCCTGGAGCTTTGCCCCCACAAGATTGGCACCCTGGAGATCGGCGTGCGTCAGGTTGGCGCCCTGGAGATTGGCCTCTCGCAGGTTGGCTTCTCGCAGACTGGCCCATTGGAGGTTGGCCTCTCGAAGATTGGCTGCGTGCAGGTTGACTTTGTTAACCGACCCATCCCGTAGCCAGCCACGCGTCCGCAGCGCCCGAACCGCTTCCAACGCAGACGCACTATCCGAGCTGGCAAGCTGCAGAACTAGCTGCCCTCTCTCGCGATCCGTTTCACGGCGCTGAAACAGTGATTCGACAATGAGTATTATGATCGCGATACTTGCCAGTTCTACGCTCGCGTTGGCATAGAATTGTGCAAGTATCTGACTCGGCGCCTCCATTAGGTTGAGCAATCCACGCTGGTCGAGGTATCCAAGCGTCCCGATTAGAAACGCCAATGCCAGCAATGCAACCCCCAACAGCCTGAGAGACGTCCACCACCGAATGAACCTTCGCCCAATCCTAATCACAGGCCAGCCTCCTAGCTTAATATGTTTGATGTGTGAGGGCGTCAGCCCACCGATCACAGCTAGACCGTGGTATCAGAGAGCAATGGGAACGCCCAGTGCCTCCTAATTGTAACACTCTTCGCCCGGTTGCGCAAATTCAAGAATCATGGGATTTCGAAGCAAATCGGGGGCGGGTTGCATCGGCCGCTGGTGTGCCATCCCTTCGACAGGCTCAGGACAGGCCTGGGCTACGATCCGAAGCGTGGCACGGCCTTCTCCACTTATGCCTGGCCTTGCATTATGCGCCAGGTCTGGCGAGAGGTCAAGGTGCATAACCGTTTCCGCTCGCCGCCTGCGACCGGCGATGCGCTTCCACTGCTCCATGAGCCGGACCCCGCCCTGGTGTGGGAAACGGCGGTCGTGCAGCAGGTCTTCACGACAATACCTACCAGGCCGTCTCCGCTGCGTGGTGGTGGCCCGCCACAGCCTGGATAGCTACGCCACGCAGACCCTATTCTGCGTGGTGCATTACCCCCTACCTGTTCACTGGATCCTTGCCGCCCGTGCCCTCTACAGTTGCACCGTGCAGACCCAACCGAATTCCGTGTTCAAGATCTTGGAGTCGCTAACTTGCGCATTTGCCTGTTATTGCCAAAGGAGGCAAAATCTGATATACTATTGGTACACATTGAATACGAGGAGGTACTACTATGTTAGAAAAGTGGGGAAAGCAATTGAGAACCAATGGCTATGTGGTCGCGTGTGTGTTGATGGGGATCACAGGCGCACTGCTGTTGATGGGTTGGGCATCGTCTGCGGCGGCCGCTCTTCAGCCGCCAGGCGTGGAGATCGGGCCGGACCATACGCAACAAGCCTACGTCGGGGACACCATCCTCTACAGTCACACCCTGACCAACACAGGCACGACGACGGACACGTTCACGTTAGAGGTTGTGTCAACGCAAGGTTGGCCGGTAGAGCTGGTGGGGGCGACTCAGCCGACGGGGACATTGTCTCTGCAAGTTGCTGCGCAGATTACGGCCCCCTTCCAGATCAGCCTGACCATCCCATCGGGCGCCGCTGGTTTGACGGACAGCACCATCGTCATGGCCACATCGCAGCTCAGCCCAACCATCCAGGACTCTGCCACCGACACCACGACGGTGGTGTATCATCGGATCATCTTGCCTTTCGTGGCAAAGCGTTGGCCGCCTGTGCCCTACCCAGCCACTTTGAATCCCATTGACAACTCAGATGGGGACGCATACTACACCGTGAGTTGGCTTGCGGCGGATCTGGCGGACACCTACATCCTAGAAGAAGACGACCATGCTGACTTCTCCAGCCCGACCACGGTCCACGATGACGCTGGAACCTGGTGGTCGGTGCCTTCCCCCGGCAGAACGTCCGGAACCTACTACTACCGCGTGCGCGGTCGCAACCAGTGGGGGGACGGGGAGTATAGCAACATTGAGTCGGTCACCGTGCCGCCGTTCCTCATCGCAGATACTCAGCTCGAGGTCGGACAGTGCACCACACTGAGCTGGAATTTCACCGGCATCAAGAAGCTTCATATCAAGTATGGCTATGGCTACGCCAAGGTGGGAGCTGATGGCCAGGGTTCTCGTCAGATCTGCCCCAGCATCACTACCACCTATGAGGCCACAGTGACCAGGCAAGACGATAGCCAGGAGACCTATAAGCGGACGGTCAACGTCACCGGCTCTGGATGTGCTGACCCCATAGTCTGGTATTTCTCCCCGACTACCGATGAAGTCAATCCTGGCGAAAAGTTCAGCGTCTTTTGGCACGCGGAATGTGCCAGGGGCATCTGGTTCATAATCGGAGGTGGCTCACAGCAAGCGGTGGTGGGCCAGGGCTTTGCACTAGATGTGGCGATCTACGGCGACACGGAGTTCAAACTCAAGGTCAAGAGGGAGCAGGGCGACTATGTCTATGCGGCGTTTACTGTAGACGTGAAGTAGTGGAGGGAGACCTACCCCTTCGGTATCGTTCGCGGTGGGGATTCCGTTGGAGATCTCTTGGGCGGCAGGGGCGGATGGCTTGACGTGGCCATCTGCGCTTGCTTTCCTCAAAGTTCCGTAACGCCCTGGGCAGGTTGCCCTACCTGCCCAAGTCGTTCGCATTGGTCTGGGTTACCATGCGGCGCTGGACGCCGGCGGCCGCTGGGCTGGCTTGCGTTGATACATTGCACGACGGGAAAAGCAGGGCATGACGAGATTTGGCTGTGTTCCGAGGGGAGGGGAGCGATGGGGCAGGAAACTTACGGCTATGATACTTTTCTGTCACCCTTCACCTGGCGTTACGGCAGCCCGGTGATGCGAAGGCTATGGTCGGAGGAGCACAAACGGCGGTTGTGGCGGCGGATCTGGGTGGTGCTGGCTGAAGCGGAGCACGAGGCTGGGTTAGTCAGTGCGGCGGAACTGGCTGACCTGAGGGCTCACCAGGACGCGGTGGACATCGCCCGCTCCCTCGAGATTGAGGCGGAGATCGGCCACGACAAGATGGCCGAGATCAGAGCCTACGCTGAGCAGTGCACGGTAGGTGGGGGCAAAATCCACCTGGGGGCTACCAGCGCGGATGTGGAAGATAACGCCGATATCCTGCGCATCAAGGGGTCTCTACATCTGGTCCGCCAGCGCCTGATGGATCTTCTCGAAGCCTTCGCCATCCAGATCGAACGCTATCAAGACCTGCCAGTCATGGGCTACACCCACCTCCAGCCCGCTGAGCCTACCACCCTGGGCTATCGCCTCTGTCAGTACGCCCAGGACTTGCTCATTGACCTTGAGAGTTTGGATAACCTGATGACAAACCTCAAGGCCAAGGGGCTGAAGGGCGCAGTGGGAACTTCGACCTCTTACGCTCAGTTGCTCCAGGGCAGCGAGATGACGCCATCTGAGCTAGAACAACTGGTCATGGAAAAGCTAGGGCTGGAGGCTGTGCTCGTATCCACTCAGGTCTACGCCCGGAAGCAGGACTTCCTCGTCCTGACTACTTTGGCCTCGATAGCTCAATCCCTGCACCGGTTCGCCTTCGACCTGCGCGTGTTGCACGCTGCTGCCTTCGGGGAGTTGAGCGAGCCTTTTGGAGCCAAGCAAGTAGGCTCATCGGCCATGCCCTTCAAACGCAATCCCGTCACCGCTGAGAAGATCTGCTCCCTGGCTCGTTACCTTAGCGCCTTGCCCAAGGTGGCCTGGGACAACGCGGCCCTCTCCCTGCTGGAGCGCACCCTGGACGATTCAGCCAACCGCAGGATGATCCTCCCTGAGGCGTTCCTGGCCTTAGATGAGATGCTCATGTCCGCCAGGCGCATTGTCAGGAGCTTGGTCGTTCACGAGGAGAGTATCCAGCGCAATCTGTCTACTTACGGCGTCTTCGCTGCTACCGAGATACTGCTCATGGAGCTGGTCAAAGCCGGCGCCGACCGCCAGGAAATGCACGAGCGCATCCGTCAGCACACCATGGCTGCCTGGGACGCCATTCAAAGGGGCGAGGAGAACCCCCTGATGGAGAGACTGAGCAGCGATAGCGACCTCCTCGCTTTCCTGTCCCCCGATAGGATTCTGGAACTCCTCGATGCCGTCAGCTTCGTGGGCGATGCTCCTGCCCGGTGCGCAGAGTTCCTGGGACTCCTTCGAATGCGCTTGGCCGGAGCCTAAATCGTCGAATAGAATTCGACGTCTGAAACTGGGAAGGCCCCCTCAGGGCCTAACTCAAGCGCCTGCGGGCGCTTTTCAGCCTCAGATGGGGATATCAATCCTCGGCTCTCTCTCTGGCAAACACCTCGTCAGCAGAAGGGCCGCCCCTCTGCTGACGAGGGATGGCCCTTCTTTGACGTTTGACGCCTGACGTTTCACCTCTGAAGTCCGCTAGATCCCGTAGACCGTTGTTACCCCTTGATCACCCCCCAAGGCACAACCCTGGCTACCTTCCGAGCAATCCCCGTCGAGTGCATCACGTTGACCACTCGGTCTACGTCCTTGTAGGCCGCGGGAGCTTCCTCGGCCAGGCCAGCCATACTGCCGCCCCGCACGACGATGCCCCTTTTCGCTAACTCCTGTTGTAGCTCCTGCCCCCGGATTTTTTTCTTGGCTGCGCGACGGCTCATGACCCGCCCCGCCCCGTGACAGGAGGTGCCGAAGGTCTTCTTCATAGCCTCGGCCGTGCCCACCAGGACGTAGGAGGCGGTGCCCATGTCGCCAGGGATCAAGACCGGCTGGCCCACCTCTCGATAGTTGGCAGGCACGTCCTTCATCCCCGGCCCAAAAGCCCGCGTGGCCCCCTTGCGGTGAATGACCAGCTTGGTGTTCTTCCCGTCAATGGGATACTCCTCCACCTTGGCGATGTTGTGAGTCACGTCGTAGACCAGGGTTAGCCTCCTGTCCTTGACCAGGCCGGCCAGCACATCGTCCAGGATTCGGCGCACTCGATAGGCCAGCACTTGGCGGTTGGCCCAGGCGTAGTTGGCGGCGCCGGCCATGGCGGCGAAGTAGTCGCGTCCTTCGGGTGAGTCGAAAGGAGCGCAGACCAGTTCGCGGTCGGGCAGTTTGATGCCGTATTTGTGCACCGCCTGCTGCAGGTCGCGCACGTAGTCGGTGCACACCTGATGGCCTAGGCCGCGGGAGCCGGAGTGCACCCAAACCACCATCTGGCCCTCGAACAGACCAAAGGCGTCCGCCACCTCTTGGTCGTAGATTGCCTCCACCTCGCCTACCTCGATGAAGTGGTTGCCCGAGCCCAGGGTGCCCAGTTGGCCGGAGCCTCGCTTCTTGGCCCTTTTGCTCACCGCCCTCGCTTCGGCTCCGGCCATGCCTCCCCGCTCCTCGGTGTGCTCCAGGTCATCCTTCGTGCCGTAGCCCTGGCTCACAGCCCAAGCTGATCCCTTCTCCAAAACATCGTTCATATCCCGATGGGAGAGCCGGACGTCCCCGCCGCGGCCCACGCCGCTGGGCACGCCTCGGAACAGGGCGTTGACGATGTCGTCCATGATAGACTTGACCTTCTTGGCCAGGATGTTGGAGCGCAAAAGTCTGACCCCGCAGTTGATATCGTAGCCAACGGCGCCAGGAGAGATGACCCCGTCGGAGGCCCTCAAGGGAATCACCCCGCCGATGGGCGGGCCGTAGCCCTGGTGAATGTCGGGCATGGCCAGGGTGTACTTGACCACGCCGGGCAGAGTAGCGGTGTTGATCAACTGCTTCATGGAGCGATCCCCTAGCGCCGCCTCTAAAAGCTCCTCATCGGCGTACAGGCGAGCCGGCACCCGCATGTCGGGCCGAAAACTCTTTGGAATCTCGTAGACGTATTCTTCTACTTGCTTCAAGTCTTTCTTGTCAACCATTTGTTCCTCCCTTCTGCATATCGCCGAAGTTCAAGTGTCTGTTTCAGCTTGAATGATCTGCTGAATTGCCTGTTGGAGTATTGGCGCTTTGTTTACGACAACGTCCCATACAATGTCATAGTCAACACCAAAATAATCGTGTATTAGCCGGTCTCGCATTCCGGCCATCGCTCTCCAGTCAATGTGGCTATGTTTCTGTCTGAGTTCGTCAGTCACCTTTTTTGTTGCTTCACCGATGATTTCTAGACTGCGCACAAATGCTCTTCTCAATGTTTCGTCTTGCATGAACTCGCCTTTACTTAGCCTCTTCGCTCGGCCCGTGAGGTACACCGTCTCCGCTAGGATGTGTCGCAAGTATTCAAGCGATGAAACTGACATATTCCACCTCTCTCATGATGTGAGGGCCAATATAAGGACTGAGAGCCTCCGGCGTTACCAACTCCACACGTCTCTCGAAGAGATCTTCCAAGAAGAAGGAAAGGTGCATAAAGTTATCGAACGTCTTTTTGCCCCGCTCAAACTCCACTAGAAAATCTATATCACTTTCTGCATGATGCTCTTCATACACGAAGGAGCCGAACAGACCTAGCTTCTTTACTCCCAGGTCTCTGAGTTGCTCTTTGTGCTCTTCAATAAGTAATAAAACTCTCTCTTTGGTTTGAACTGATGCATCCATGTCGCTTGTCACCTACACATCAAACACAATGGTGGCCACGAAGCCGTTCGCTGTCTCCTCAATCTTGAGATCGTGGAAAGTCGCCGCCTTGATGGCCTTGGTCTTGCACTTGGTTGGGCCGCCGATCATGAGTGCCTTGAGCTTCGTGGGCGAGAGGGTCTCGATGGCGAATTGGTAGTAGGTCTCCCCCTCCACCTCGTGCAGATAGATGAGCTCGTTCAACCAGTCAACCAGTAAGCCCTCGTAGTCCATCGCTTCCAGTGACACCTCCCGCTCGCGGGCTGGTTCTCCGAGAGGCGGCTCGGTCATCAGCGCGAACATGCCGTGGGCAGCGCTGGCGAAAAGCTCCTTCACGTCGCGCCCGTAAGCTCTGATGGCCAAATCAGCCGTATGCTCAACCTCCTCGAACCCTTTCCTCATCCCGCATCCCTCGTTACTCAACTCGCTTCCCGTTCCTCGTTTCTCTTCACCCAAAATACGACGCGCCTGGGCGATGTCCCGTTCTATCTGAGCTTTCAGCTCCTCAATGTCGGTGAATCGCACTTCATCACGCAGACGCTCTACAAACTCCACCACCAGATCGCAGCCGTAGATGTCTTCTTCGAAGAAGTCCAGGATGTGCACCTCCACGATGCGCTCGCCAGCGATCTCGAAGCTGGGTCGCACGCCGACGTTGGCCACACCCAGATGCCACTCCTCCCCCAGCCTGGCGTACGCGGCGTAGATTCCATCGGCGGGGACGACCTGCTCCTTCCGCACTTCCAGGTTGGCTGTGGGAAAGCCCAGAGAATGCCCTCGCTGGCTTCCCCGCACCACCTCGCCAGCCAGGCTGGGATAGCGTCCCAGCAGTTGAGCGACCTGGCGCACCTTCCCTTTCAGCAGCAGGGAACGGATACGAGTGCTAGATATGATCTGGCCCTGCCGGGTCAGAGGCTCAATGACTCGTACCGTGAAGCCCAGTTCCCGCCCCATGTCTCGCAGAGCCTCTACATCCCCTTCGCGCCTGCGTCCTAGCGCGAAATCCACTCCCACCCAGAGCTCCGCTAGATGCAGGTGGCGGCGGACTTGGGCTATGAAATCCTGAGCGGAGGTCTGCGCCATTTTCTGATCGAAGGACAGGATGGCCAGGATGTCCAGTCCCAGCTTTTCCAGCAGAGCGGCCTTTTCGCCGGGGGTGCTCAGGTAGCGGGTCGGATCGTGGGGGGAGAGCACTGCGTTGGGGTGAGAGTAGAAGGTAATCAAGCCGGCCAGACGATTCGTCTGCCTGGCCGCCTCTACCAGTTGCTGGATCAGGCACTGGTGCCCTCGGTGCACACCATCAAAAGCTCCGATGGTGAGGATAGTATCGTTGTCTAGTTTGGCCGACGACAGATCGTCAATGATTTCCATTGTTCAGCGTCTCAGCGCCCCAGCGTCTCAGCGGTAAGGCGGACACTCGCTATGACGCTAGGGCGCTGTAAACACCTTCTTCGGTTGCCAGAGTCCTGTCTGGGGGTCGTGTCTCAGGATGGCGACCAGTCCCCCTTCTTCGGAGTAGGCACGACGGAACTCCTTCCTTTCGCCCCCCCCCGCAATCGGAGGGGGTAAGGGGGGGGCTTCAATCTGCTGACCATGGCGGATGCGTTTTTCCGCCTGGGCATCAACTACTATGGGCTCGAAATCCAGCAGGGCTTCGTCCAGAGGGTGGATGAACTCTCGCCAGTCTCCCTGAGCCAACTCATCCAGGCTCACCGCTTTTTCCAGGGTGAAGTGGCCACTGGCCAGACGGATCAGGTTTTGCAGATGAGCGCCGCAGCCCAACTCTTGGCCCAGGTCGCGGGCCAGGGCGCGAATGTAGGTGCCTGATGCGCATTTCACCCGAATAGTGAATAGCGGAGGATTCCAGTCGAGCAGCTCAATGTCGTGAATCTCAACCGGGCGAGGCTCTCGCTCTACCGTAATGCCCCGGCGAGCCAGCTTATACAGGGGTACTCCCTCACGTTTCAAAGCCGAATACATGGGCGGTACCTGCTGGATGGAGCCGACGAAACAAGCCAGGGCTTTTCGTACGCGCCAGCCCTCTTCCTCGCCGATATCCACCTCTGCTGTGGCGGTCACCTGGCCCTCGGCATCGTGGGTGTCGGTGCTCATCCCCAGGCGAATCTGGGCCTGATAGACCTTATCCGAGGCCATGAGATACTCGGCCACCCGAGTGGCTTGCCCCAGGCAAACGACCAGCACCCCTGTGGCCAAGGGATCGAGGGTGCCAGCGTGGCCTACCCGTCGCTGGCCGCTTAGCTGTCGCACCCGACCCACGACGTCATGGGAGGTCATCCCTGTGGGCTTATCAATGTTGAGGATGCCAGAAACCCGCTGCCTTGTCAAGCCCGCTCCTCCCTCGGCCGAAGATTCAGTAGATCACAATCTGCG
>CAYWWC010000022.1:0-26884 GCA_964461615.1 uncultured Anaerolineae bacterium | reverse complement strand
GGCGGCCAGAAACCAGGTTTTTTGAACCCTCTGCATCCAAAACGTGCGAGACTGTTAGCGTTTCCGATACCCTGAGAAGCACTTTTGAGCGAAAAACCTGGTTTCTTTCACTTTGTACAAACTCCAGTTATCATCGTGGCATGGTTATATAGAGATCGTAGCTCTTTTGGTTATTTGCCATGCCGACTTCGCCAAACACCGGCAGCACCCACACCTGCAAATGATAGGCTTGTCGGTAAGGAATACGGGAGATGTCTTTGAAGCGAGCTATCTTTATCTGGCCAGGGGCGATGGTATCTATGTAGCAAGTCTTTTCCAGGATCGGGGTGTCGTCGTCGTAGGCAGACAGCCGCGCCTTCACTTTAACGCCAGTTGCGGTCTGAAGGCCAATGTTCTCCACCGCTACCAACAAAGTTGCCTGCTCGCCCTTGACCACGATCTGCTCATATTCCAGCGGGGGGTCAAAGTCAATGGCCAGCACAGCCAAATCGTGCTCATCTACGGGAGTTCTAATCTTACTGAGGGACAGTGTATCGAGGGAACCAGGGGCCCGGTCAACGATTTTAACTTCAGCGCAACCGGCTAGTGAGAGGGAGGTTAGCATCATAATCATCATGACAAACCAGATGCGTCGCATCTCACCTCTATGTGACATAACTAGTGCCTCCTTTTTGAAATAGCTTTTGGTAGATTTGCCTGAGGCGAAATGGCACCGCCCTTCGACAAGCCCTTCGACGGTTCAGGATGCTACCTGCCAGGTTAATCATAAACCAGATGGGCGCTTTTGTCAAATTGGCCTTCTAAACCTCCAGGGTCAGTTTGCCTTCTGGTTAGAGATGTATTATAATTGGGGCCATACTATGCGAGAGGGAGGAACAGCTTGCTCGAGGAATCACCTGAGATACAGGACAGCCAAGAGATAGAAGATCAACAGCAAAGAGACAAGTCCATCTTGCGCGAGGTCGTGGAGACAGTGCTCCTAACTCTGTTGATCTTCCTTGCGATCCGCACTTTGATCCAGAACTTCCGCATTGAGGGAGTCAGCATGGAGCCCAACCTGCACGATGGGCAATATCTGATCATAAACAAGCTTGTGTACTATCTCCACCCTCCTGAGCGCGGTGATATAGTGGTTTTCCACTACCCAAAGAACCCCCAGCGGGATTTCATCAAGCGGATCATCGGACTGCCAGGGGAAAAAGTGGAGGTCAGAGGGGAACGCATCGTTATCAACGGCGAAGAACTCGAGGAGCAGTACGCGCTCCACACGGGCAAGTACGCCTGGGGGCCTCAACGCCTGGGAGAAGACGAGTACTTCGTCCTGGGTGACAATCGAAATAGTTCCAGCGACTCCCATAGTTGGGGCCCTCTCCCGGAAGATGATATTATCGGCAAGGCCTGGGTCTCCTATTGGCCCCCTGAGTATCTGGGACTTGTGCCTCACTATTCCTATGCGGCCACGGAATGAGGTGGCGAGTTAGCGCATTGAGTTAGGATGAAATGACCATACAAGAAGGCGAGGTAAAGGAAATAGTACGGCGAGTCCTACTACGGACCCTCGGCATGGGCGAGGCTAATGAGTCCCGCGCCGTGCCTGCATCCGGTGTGACGAAGCGTCCCCTGATAACTGAAAAGGACGTGGAGGCCGTTCCCACCGGAGGTGAATTATGCTTCCCTGCCGAAGCCATTGTTACCCCCAGAGCTCGGGAGGTGGCCCTGGAAAGAAAGGTGTCTCTCTCTCCGGAGATTGCCCCTTCACTTCGACGGGAGGGTGTCCCGCGCTCAGCGCAAGCGACTATGCTTAGGACAGGCCCTGTCAACACTCCAAGCAGGGCCTCATCTTCTTCCGAGAGCAAAGTGATTGCCCTCGGCGCTGATCACGGCGGCTTCGTCATGAAAGAGACGCTCAAGACTTACCTCCAAGAGCAGGGCTATGCCATCAAGGATTGCGGCGCCTTCGGAAGCGAATCGGTAGACTACCCCGATTTCGCTTATGCCGTGGCCAAACTGGTCTCCGAGGGCCAGGCCTGGCGGGGCATCATGGTTGACGGTGCAGGGATTGGTTCCTGTATGACAGCCAACAAAGTGCCGGGGGTGCGGGCCAGCATGTGCTATGATCTCTCCACAGCCGTGAACGCTCGTGAGCACAACGACGCCAACGTGTTGACACTGGGTGGGCATCTCATCGCCGAGGGCCTGGCCAGGCAGATCGTGAAGACGTGGCTGGAGACGAAATTCGGCGGCGGCCGTCACGAGCGACGAGTGAACAAGATCATGAGCGTCGAGAAGCGATTCCTGCGGAAATGAGGAGATATGGAGCTGGATAGAGCAGCCGTAGAACGACTCGTGGAACGAATCACCAAAGAGGTGCTGATCTTGCTGCAAGAGGAAGAGGCCAGCGCCCAATCGGGATCGGAGTGCCTGGATTGCAACGGCCAGTATACCGAGCATTGTCCGGACAAGACCCAGGAAGTGATTGACGCAGGAGCGACCAGGATCGGCAACCCTCTGGGCTCCACTAACGTGGCGGCGAGCATCGCTCATACGATTGACCACACCCTGCTCAAGGCGGACGCCAGCCAGGAGCAGATCGCCCAACTGTGCTACGAGGCCCGCAAGTACGGCTTCGCCGCTGTCTGCGTCAACCCCGCCAACGTCAAACTGGCCGCTCAGCTCCTCAAGGGCTCACCGGTGGCTATCTGCGCAGTGGTCGGCTTCCCCCTGGGAGCCACCTCCCCTGAGGTCAAATCCTACGAGGCGCAACAGGCCATCGAAGACGGGGCCACCGAAATTGACATGGTCATCAACGTAGGCGCCCTGAAATCCAGGGACTACGCGCTGGTGGAGCGAGACATCGCCACCGTAACGCGCACCTGTCACAACAACCGGGCTGTCTGCAAAGTGATCATTGAGGCTGCCCTGCTGACGGACGAGGAGAAGGTCAAAGCCTGCCAATTGGCCAAGGCAGCCGGGGCTGACTACGTCAAAACCTCGACCGGCTTCGGCCCCGGGGGGGCTACAGTTGAGGACGTGGCTCTAATGCGGCGGACGGTTGGGCCTGATATGGGCATCAAGGCCGCGGGAGGCATCAGGACCCTCGAGGCTGTCAAGCAAATGGTCAAGGCCGGAGCCACGCGCATCGGAGCCAGCGCAGGGGTGAAGATTGTGCAGCAGGCCAGGGGGGCGGCGTAAGGGAGTACTTCGGATGGTAGAAATACACGATGATGACTCGACTTTATCGTCCATTTCCGCATCCGTGGTACTCCTGTCTACAAGACCTACGCGCTGACGGAGAGAGCACACGACTGTCAAAGAGAGTACCTCGGATAGTGGAAATACACGATGACGGTTCAATTTTATCGTCCATTTCTGCATCCGGGGTACTCTGCCATGACAAGGAATTAACGTGAACGATACAGAAAATAAACTTCTCCACGCTGACCTGACCTACAAAATCCGGGGCGTGTTGTTCCACGTCGGGAACAACCTATGGCCTGGGCTGCCCGAGGAGGATGTTCAGAAGGCCGTCAGCATTGGCCTTGCCAAGCGACAGATACCGAATTCGACGGAGCAGGAGTTTCACGTTTACTACCGAGACGTTGAGGTTGGGCGATACTATTGCGACATCACCGTGGATCGCAAGGTGATCCTGGAACTGAAAGTCGTGCCGGTACTGACGGGGCTTCACCGCGCGCAGATTATCTCTTACTTACGCGTGACCGGTGCCGACGTCGGGTTGCTGGTCAATTTCGGCGGCCCCAAAGTCGAGATTGAGCGCTACGCTTACTTTTACGCTCAGCGCCATCCTGATTTCACCTGGCAGCCGCAGATTCCGGATGACCCAACGCTGCTGTATCCTGACTTAGTTGGTCGTTTGTACAGATACCTGCACCGCGTTCACTACAAACTCGGCCCTGGCTTCTTCCACCACGTCTACCGCCGCGCGGCACAGGTCGAACTGAGCGAGCATGACATCTCGTTTGACTTCGTGCGCGAAATACCGGTTGTCTACGAGGGCGAGCATGTGAGCACGCGAAAGTGCCGCCTGCTGATCGTCGAGGATAAAGTGATCGTGGCTGCGTTCGCAGTGAAGGAGATGGGTTTGGCTTTCGATGTGAAAATGCGGCGCTACCTGGATCACTTCGACAAGAAATTAGGGCTACTGGTCAACTTCCACGGCAAGCGCCTAGACGTGCGGCCGGTGCGGATTCCGTGAAGAGAGTACCTCGGATAACGGAAATACACGATGACGGCTCGGTTTTATCGTCCATTTCCGCATCTGTGGTACTCTTTCCTGCGACACAACAAAGATCACCCCATCCCAAAAAGAAAAAGCCCCTCCAACCAGGAGGGGCTTTTTGAGTATTGTCTAATACTGAGGCATAGGCGGTGCGGGCGGTGGTGTTTCTTCAGGAATCTCGGTAATCAGAGCCTCGGTGGTGAGGATCATGGCGGCGATGCTGGCCGCGTTCTCCACCGCGCTTCGGGTTACCTTGGCCGGATCAATGATCCCCTTCTCTACCATATCTCCGTAGTCGTTGGCGATCACGTCGTAGCCTACCTTGTTGTTCTTCTGCTCTTCCTGAAATCTCCTCACGTTCTGCACTACCACAGCTCCATCCATACCAGCGTTCTGAACGATCCCCCTCATCGGCTCTTCCAGGGCTCTCTTGAAGATGTTCACCCCCGTCTGCTCGTCAAGGAGGTCCATTTTGATTCCACTCAGAGATGACACGGCATTGATGAGAGTCACCCCTCCTCCGGGGACGATCCCCTCTTCCACAGCAGCTCTGGTGGCTGAGAGGGCATCCTCGACCCGGTGCTTTTTCTCCTTCAACTCTACCTCAGTGGCGGCGCCGACCTTGATGACTGCTACTCCACCGGTCAGCTTGGCCAGTCGCTCTTGTAGCTTCTCTTTGTCGTAATCGGAAGTGCTGTTGTCGATTTCAACTTTGATCTGCCCCATGCGGCCCTTGATCTCGCTATCGGAGCCCTTGCCCTCGATGACAGTGGTATCGTCCTTAGTGGACACGACCTTGCGGGCCTGGCCGAGATCGCTGATCTGTGTGGTCTCCAGCTTGCGGCCCATCTCCTCGGTGATCAACTGGCCGCCGGTGAGGATGGCGATGTCCTGTAACATGGCCTTGCGCCGGTCGCCGAAGCCCGGAGCCTTCACCGCCAGCAAGTTGAAAGTGCCCCGCAGCTTGTTGAGCACCAACGTCGCCAACGCCTCTCCATCCACATCCTCGGCGATGACCACCAGCTCGCGCTTGCCCACCTGGACCAGCTTTTCTAGGACGGGGATGATGTCGGTGGCGGCGGATATCTTCTTGTCGTGAATCAGGATGTATGGATCCTCTAGCTCGGCCTGCATGGCCTCAGGATTGGTGATGAAATAAGGGGACATGTAGCCCCTATCGAACTGCATCCCCTCCACGTACTCGGTCTCGAAGGCCAACCCCTTCGACTCCTCGACGGTGATCACTCCGTCCTTGCCGACCTTGTCCATCACGTCGGCGATGAGTCCGCCGATATTCTTGTCGTTAGCCGAGATGGAGGCCACGTTGGCGATCTCATCCTTGGTGACCAACTCTTCGGACTGCTCCTTGATGGACTCCACAATGGCCTGGGTGGCCTTCTCAATGCCCCTCTTGATGAGCATGGGGTTGGCTCCAGCGGCCACGTTCTTCAGCCCTTCGGTGACGATCATGTGGGCCAGGACTGTGGCGGTGGTGGTGCCATCGCCGGCCACGTCGTTGGTCTTGGTAGCTGCCTCTTTTAGGAGCTGGGCACCCATATTCTCATAGGGATCCTCCAGCTCTATCTCCTTGGCCACGGTCACTCCGTCGTGAGTGATAGTGGGGGCTCCCCACTTCTTGTCCAGAGCCACGTTGCGTCCCTTCGGCCCCAGGGTTGTGCCCACGGCACTGGACAGGACGTCAATTCCCTTCTTCAGGGCTCTTCTAGCTTCTTCCGAGAAAATCAATTGTTTTGCAGGCATTATCTAATCTCCTTTAGGTTAGTGTATTGGTAAGTTAGTGATTCGTAAATTCGTAGCTCGTACATTCGTAAACTCGTGATGCGAATTTACGAATCTGCCAGCCACGGTCATTCCACTATTGCCAGGATATCGCTCTCCCTGAGCACCAGGACCTTGCGGTCGGCCTCCAGCTTGACCTCGGTGCCGGCGTACTTGGCAAAGAGGACGCGGTCCCCCTCCTTGAGGTCCATGGGGATTCGGTCTCCATCTTCGTCCCGGCGACCTGGGCCAATGGCTAGCACCTTGCCCTCCTGTGGCTTCTCCTTGGCCGTCTCCGGAAGGATGATGCCGCTGGCCGTCACTTCTTCCTTCTCAATGGGCTCCACGATCAGACGGTCGCCCAAAGGCTTCAGCTTCTTAATTGACATTTCCCTACCTCCATTTGCGATTTTTAGTTTTGCGTTTTAGCACTCTAACGTCGAGAGTGCTAAAACGCAGTACATATAATACCACAAAATCACCAAACGCGCAAATCGCTTTAGTGCTGCTCCTTTGTTCTCATGTGGGGGAACAGGATGACCTCGCGAATGGAAACTTGATCGGTCAACAACATGGTCAGGCGATCAATGCCCATGCCAAACCCTCCCGTAGGAGGCATGCCGTAGCTCAGAGCGGCCAGCCAATCCCTGTCCATCAGATGAGCCTCTTCGTCGCCAGCTTCGTAAGCCCGTCCGTGGGCCAGGAAGCGTTCCTCCTGATCCAGCGGGTCGTTCAGCTCGGAGAAGGCGTTGCAAAGCTCCATGCCCCCTGCGAAGCCCTCGAAACGCTCCACGGTCTGCGGGTGCCCCAGCTTTCGCTTGGCCAGGGGCGAAAGCTCCAGGGGATAATCAATCAGGAAAGTGGGCTGGATGAGCTTGGGCTCCACATAGTTGGACAGTAGGACGTCAATGAGCTTGCCCCGCGTGGCCGTAGGCTCCACGTCGCCGCCGATGGCTTGAATCGCCTGGCACAGGCTCTGGGCATCGGGATGATCGTCGTAGTCAATACCCGATTCTTCTTTGATAGCCTGGCGAAGGCTGCGGCGCGGCCAGGGCGGAGTAAGGTCAATCTCGCTTCCCTGATAGGTGATGCGAGTCGCGCCCAGCACCTCCTGAGCCGCGTAGGAGACCATCTGTTCGGCCATCTCCATGACGTCGTGGTAATCGGCGTAGGCCTGGTAGAATTCCAACTGAGTGAACTCCGGGTTGTGCTTATGAGAGACGCCCTCGTTGCGGAAATCCTTGCCGATCTCGTAGACCCGCTCGTAGCCGCCGATGATCAGCCGCTTGAGGTAAAGCTCGTCTGAGATGCGAAGGTAGAGGTCTTGATCCAAGACGTTGTGATGGGTGACGAAAGGCCGGGCTGCCGCCCCGCCGTAGATAGGCTGAAGAACGGGGGTCTCCACCTCCAGGAACCCCCGCCCGTCCAGGAAGCGGCGCAGCGCGCTGACGATGCGGGCCCGGATCACGAAAATCTCGCGCACTTCCTCGTTGGCGATGAGGTCCAGGTAGCGCTGCCGATAGCGGGTCTCTACGTCCTTGAGGCCGTGCCATTTTTCGGGCAAGGGGCGCAGGGATTTGGCCAGCAGCTTGAAATCTTTCACCTGGAGGGTGACTTCGCCGCTGCGGGTGCGGAAGAGGTTCCCCGTCACCCCGACGAAATCGCCGATATCGAAATCTCGCTTAAAGAATTCGTAAGCTTCATCCTCCAGGGTGTCCCGACGCAGGTAAACCTGGATGTGCCCGCTGCCGTCTTCGATGTGGGCGAAAGTTGACTTGCCCATCACGCGAATGCTCATCAGCCTGCCCACCAAGCTGATCTCCCCCTCGGTCTCGCCCGTTTCGAATTCCAGGACAGCTTCGGTTGCCGTATGGCTACGCTGGACTCGCGGTGGGTAGGGATCTATGCCTTCTTCCCTGATCCTCTCCAGCTTGATATGTCGCTGCCTCTCCAAATCGCTGAGTTTCTCCATTGCCTATCCTCGCTTAACTATTCGATAGCGATTATCCGGAAACACAGGACGCCGTCGGGAGCGTTGACGATGACCTCATCGCCGACGCGATAGCCCAGCAGGGCCTTGCCGAGGGGAGATTCGTTGGAGATGCGGCCACTCTTGGGATCTGCCTCGGCCGAGCCGACGATGTGGTAAGTCTCTGGCTCCCCGTCCTCCTCCGCTAGCGTCACGTGGTTGCCTATGCCCACCCTATCAGCGGGACCGCCCTCCTTGATGATCACAGCGCTCTTCAGGATCGTGTCCAAGGTCAAGATGCGGCCCTCAACAAAGGCTTGCTCGTTCTTGGCATCCTCATACTCGGCGTTCTCCAAGACGTCCTGCCCCTCCAACACAGCACGGAGTCGCTCGGCTACTTCTCGACGACGCACGGTGCGTGTGTATTCCAGTTCTTCCTCCAGCTTCTTGAGCCCTTCTGGAGTCAAAAAGGTCGTTTGTGCGTTCATGCTTCCCTCACTTGACAAAGACTAGCCCCCACCCAGTTCGGTGAGGGAGTGACTGGATCACGAAATGCTAAAACCAGCTATTATACGACAAAAACTGAGAGCGCCCCCTCTCAGCCGGTAATCAACCGTGACATATTATAAACCTAATTGATTTATTTGTAAAGCCGGCTTGACTAAATGGCGAAAATGGTATATCCTATTACCGTTGCTGTTATCGTGGGAGTGGTTGAGTCCCGGTGGGCTCCGCGGTCTTCAAAACCGTTGGTGGGTGCTGCGAAAGCGGCCAAGGTGGGTTCGACTCCCATCCACTCCCGTTATCTCCCTCTTTTTTTATTCCCCCTCACAAAGCTCCAATCCATCCCAGGCCGGATCAGAATCCGGGTTTAGCTCCAGCGCCTTCTCCAACCACGGAATGGCCTTGTCGCACTCGCCCAGGTAGACGTACGAGAGGCCAAGCTCATAATAGTACTCCTCAGACCGAATTCCCAACTCGATGGCCTTCTCGAAATTGGGGATGGCGTCCTCGTAGTTTCGCTTCACGTAGTAGATAATGGCCAGGTGGGCATAGGCGCTGGCGTACTCAGGATCAATCTCGATAGCCCTCTCCAGCTCAATTATGGCCAGCTCATAATCCCCTAAGTGATAATGGGTCCAGCCCAGTTGGTCGTAGCCCTCGGGACTGTTGGGATCAACTTCGGTGGCCTTTTGGAACTGGTCAATGGCTAGATCGTAATCGTCCAACACGCGGTAGTTGCGGCCCAGGCCGATGTAGAGATAGCTCAGTTGAGGCTGAAGGGACACCGCGATTTCGTATTCGGCGATGGCCCCCTCGTAATCCCCTTGTTTCTCCAGGACGTAGCCCAGGTTGCGATGGGCATCAACGCTGCCATCATCAAGCCAGACGGCTTCCTCAGCAGCATCCAGAGCCCTATCCCAGCGACCTTGGTCCACGTAGGCCTCAGCCAGATAGGCGAAGGCCACGGCCGAATTGGGGTCGAGCTCCACAGCTCGCAGACAAGAGGTGATGGCCTCTTCGATTTGACCATCCCAGTCCAGGGCCATGCCCAGAATGGCGTGGCTCTCCGCGCTCCTGGGATCAATCTCGACAGCTCGTTGGGCCATGCTCACGGCCTCGCTCGCGCGGCCGCGTAACGTCAACAGCTTGGCCAGCCTCACATAGGCCGTAGCATCCTCAGGGTCGAGTTCCGTCGCCCTCTTGTAAGCCTCAATGGCCTCGTTCAGCTTTCCCTCTCGGAAAAACGCCTGCCCCTCCACCAAGTATGATTGAGCGGTCCTGGTGGGGACCGGCGTAGGCTTGAAAGGGCGCACCAAATCGGGCTGCTGAGTGATGATGTACAGCCCTACTGAGATCAGTATCAACAGGATGACCACGCGAATGGGCGAAGACCTTCCCCTCCTCCTCCTCTTTTTCCTCGGCTCTAAGTACATCCCGACGCTCCTCACTGGGTATTGGCTTAGTACTACAACGAGACTTTGTCATTCTGAGGCGCGAAGGAAGCGAAGCGGCTGAAGCGACGAAGAATCTCGTTTCGCAATGACGAATTGCCAGCCAGGAACGAGATTCTTCGCCCCCTTCGGTCGCTCATAATGACACAGGATCGTAAGATCTCGTTGTAGTATTAGAGTTCGATCAAGTTAAGCTTGGCTAGTGTCTGGAAGTATTCAACCATGAGCTCCACGTCGCGCTGGCCAGTCTCTAGCTCTATCAGGTCGGCGATTTCCAACAGGGTGCGCTTACCATCGGCCCAATACACGGCCAGGGTAGGCAAGCTAAATCCCTTCTTGTGTACCTTAAGAAACTGCCACCGCCGCTCCCGTTCTTTCTCGCTCAGTCGGTGCAGATAGGGACGTAGAGAGACGGGGCCGCGGTATAGCCGCCGAGGCACGATTCTCGCCGCCTTCTCCTCCCATTCGTCCAGTTCCCGCTCCGCCGCCGGCGGCAGTTCGGCCCGCTCCCCCGCACAGACCCCGATGGCCTCCTCGCCTCTGGCTGACTCCCTCGCGGCGAATTCGGCCACTTCCTCCTGCCACCCCTCCACGGCGATCTCAGGGCTCAGGCGCTTCAGCGACGCCAGGGCTTGCTGCTCCCGCTCAACCAGGTAGGCAACCTTTTTGCGCAATAGGGCGATGGTCCCCGCCAGCTTATCAACTCCCTCTTTGCCGGTGTGTGTTGCCTCAGTGACCTTCCCCTGAACGAAACGCACCACGTCTCGCTTGAAACGGGCCGCCATCTCGTAGCCCAACCAGGTAGCCTCCCGTGAGCCGGCGTTGGCCAGGAAGTAGGCGTAGATCGCGGACAGGCTCCCCACGCGGCCCAGCATGGCCGGATCAACTTTGTCGGGGGTATCCTGGGAGGTGTGGTAGAATTTGTCGGGCCACTGGATGATCATCGGGGTCGGCACCCCCACCGAGGGATCAGACAGGATATAGTGGTCGCTGCCGCCGGAGAAAGGGATCACGGCGTGGCGGAAGAGTGCGTACTCTCCCGTTTCCCCCAGGGCTGCGGTCTCGCCCAACAACTCCTCCCGCAGGCGTTCCAGGAGATCAGGAGCAAAGGAGGGCATAGCCTGGGGCGGACGCTCGATCAGGAATGAGCTTCCGCACAGCTCTTGGTTTTGGCCCACCATGTCCAGGTTGAGGCCGGCCACCATGCGCTCGATCTCATCCCCATGGGTAGCAAGGTAGGCGTAAGTGCCCGTCATCTCAGGCGCCCACAGGAACCTGATGCCTCGTTTGGGTTGGACCAGCTTGCCATCGTCAACCAACTTTTGTAGAGGGCGAGCGATCTCCAGGGCCGTGGCCGATCCCGAAGCGTTGTCGTTGGCCGAGGGCCGGGGATGGCAGAGATGGGCCACAATCACCACCTCTTGACTCGTCTCCCCCGGTATCAGAGCGGAGACCACCTCGATCTCCCCATCGTAGAAGCGGCTGACCGCCTTGGCCTGCACCTTGACTGGCGGCTCCCCATCCTGAGCCTGCTTCTTGATCAATCGGCGCAGCTTCTCGCCCTCTCGCGGCGAAAGGACGAAGCCGAAGCACTTCTTCTCTTGACCTGACCACCAGAAAGAAGTGTACTGGAGGGTGTCGGGCATGTCCATTCGGGTGCGGACGGGCGGGGTCTCCCTCAAGCCGTCGGAGATGATGCCAACAGCGCCGCGTTTCTCAACGGCCAACTCGCGCACCCGGTTCAGATCGCCTTTGGTAAATACCACCTTGCCCTTCAGGTACAGCCCTTCATAGTCCGCTTCCTCTTCGCCGTCCTCCAGGATAACCACCTCTGCTTCTCTCTCGAAGGGCGCGCTGCGCTGGATGAGGGAGATGGGGCAGTCGCGGAAATCGGCCAGCTTGCGTCGCTCATCCTCTGGCTCGACGAGGTGCAAGGCAGCTTCCGTAACCTCCCACTCCTGGAACATCCGCGCTGACCAGTACTGCGTCTTCTCATCTGCCGGGAAGGACAGGATCTCGGCCTCGACGCCCGCCCCGCGCAGACGCTCCAGGCAATAGTGGGCCGCCTGGCGAAAACCAGGGCTGGCCTGTATGCGGTGATAGCGAGCGATGTCCATCACATAGCCCTTAGCCGCCTGCCCTGAGAACTCTTCTCGGATAGCTTCGAAAACTTTCTTGAACATAATCGCCCCCTCTCACGCTTCACGTTTTACGCCTATATAATATCACTATACTGAACACAAGTCAAGGCCAATTGGACAAGATAGTCGAAAAAGATTATAATTCACCCACTGACTGAGAGGGAGGTACCGCCACGCAGACACAACCTCGCCAAATAGCCCCAATCTGGCTTAAGGGATTAGCCCTTTTCGTCGTTCTCTTGCTCGTGGTCATCCTGGTTATCGGGGCGCTGGGAGTCTACCACGGGCTGCAAGAGCGCACCCGTCTGACCCAAGAGACAGCGGAGGAACATTACGCTGCGGGCTTGGCCCACCTGGAGAACGGGCAATACGAACTCGCTGTAGCTGAGTTGGAACTAACTCTGCGTCTGGCGCCGGATCACCAGGATGCCGAGGAGAAGTTAGGCGAAGCTAAAGACAGGCTCGAAGTCCAGGAGACGCCAACAGTCGAGGTTCAGAAACAGGTCGCGGCTGGCTTGTTTGAGCAGGCTCAAGCCTTCTACGCCGAAGGTAAATGGGAGGATGTAGTCTCCACGTTAGAGCGGCTGCGCGCCCTGAATCCCGACTACGAGCCAGAGGCGGTGGAGAAGCTCTTCTTCACAACCTTCTATGACCAGGGCTTAGAATTGGTCAACGAGGGGCGGCTGGAGGAAGCCCTGCGTTATCTGGACAAAGCTCTGGAGCTGAAGCCAGCCCAGGAAGATGCTCTGAAACAGAGGAAGCTGGCCGCGCTCTACCTGACGGCCATAAGCTATTGGGGCGCCGACTGGGACAAGGCCATCACTAACTTCTACGAGTTGTACAGCGTCGAGCCCGACTACATAGACTTGAAACAGCGCCTCTACGATGCCTACTTGCATAAAGGAGATCTGTACACCGAGCAGCGCGAGTGGTGTTCGGCAGAGGATCAATACTCGCTAGCGCTCGAAATCCAGCCCGATGAAACTGGGGAAGAGAAAAGAGTTGAAGCCAACCGGCTGTGTTTAGGGGTAGCGCCGACGCCTGCTACCACCAGCACCGTTGCCCCCGGATATACTAGTGGTTTGCCGCTGGGCAAAATCGCCCTACCCGTCTACGACCAGGGGAATGAAGTTTACGAAATCTTCGTCGTGTACGCGGAGGACATGCGCTGGGTTAGAGTGGCCAGCTTGGCCGATCAGCCTAGCTTCCGCCCCGACGGGCAACGAATCGCTTTTCGCTCACGACGAAGTCAAAAGCCCGGTCTCTATACTGTGACCATAGACGGAAACAACGAAACGATCATCACCACCTCAGATGAGGCTGGCTATCCCACTTGGTCGCCTGATGGTGTGCGGATTGCCTTCGTCATCTACAACGTGGTACAGAATACGTGGCGGATTTACGTCACCTCTGCTGATGGGCAGGGGGAGGCTATGGAGCTAGTCTCTGGTTGGGCGCCGGCCTGGGGGGGCGCTGGTCAACTGGCTTATACAGGCTGCAATGAGGGCGGTGGACACTGCGGCATCCGCTTCACCACCGATGAAAACCTATCCAGTCCCATCTTGATTACGGCTGACCCCCGCGATACCGGGCTTGCCTGGTCCCCCGATGGGACCCAGATTGCCTACATGTCCGATCACGACGGCAACTGGGAGGTCTATACAGTTGGGATATCCTTTCCAGAGGTCAGGCGGCTGACCATCAACGAGGCCAATGATGGCCTGCCCGCTTGGTCTCCCGACGGGCAACACATCGCTTTCGTCTCCGACCGCGACGGCGTCTGCTCCCTTTACCTCATGAGGCCCGATGGCGGCGAGCAAACCAGAATCCTCGACCTTGGACCTGAGCTCCCCGATTGGCAGGATCAGAGTATATCCTGGGTGAGGTGAGGAAGCAACCTTTGCGTTGCCTACCAGTTACATGTCATTGCCCCTGTACAACCGGACAGGTACGCGAAGGTGTGCCATAAGTGAGTTTCAAGCGTGCCTTCGCCCTGGCCGTTGAACGCGACGCCAAAGTCCATACACACCTCTCCGAAGGTCCCTACGAACCAGAGCATGGCCAGATCCATTTCGGCGTGCAAGTCTCCCACCAACCCCGTTCCAACTGTGAAGTGGGCAGCGGCTTCGCCCCGGCGCGATGCCCGCCGACCTGCCCCCCCCCGCTGACCTCCCATAACCTTGCTGAACAATTGCTCCTGTGGCGCAACCCCCAGCACCTGCGCGACGTGATGTGCGCCGGACGCGGGCTGCTGCGTGATGGGGAGGTAGTGGGCGTGGATGAGGCGACGTGCCGTTGGTGCGGTCTGTGTGCTTCCGTCTGCCCGACGGGAGCGCTGCAGGTCGCATTGTCCTAGAGCTTGCTGTTTCTCCGCCAACGAGCTAATCGTTCTTTGATGACCTTCTCATATCCCTGAACGCCGGGCTGGTAATAGCGGCGGCCTGCGAGTTCATCGGGCAGATACTGTTGGGGAACGTGGTGCCCGGCGTAATCGTGGGGATACTTGTAGCCCGCACCGTGGCCCAGGGCCTTGCCGTCCCGGCTGGCGTCCTTGAGGTGATTTGGCGCCTCGGTCTTGCCCTCGGCTTCGACTTCAGCCAATGCCTTGAAATAGGCCCCCATCGAATTGCTCTTTGGCGCGGTGGCCAGGTAGACTGTGGCTTCGGCCAGGTGATACTGGGCCTCCGGAAGCCCCACCCACTCCAGCGCGCGGGCACAGGCGGCGGTCACGGCAATGGCCATGGGATCGGCTAGGCCGATGTCCTCTGAGGCGAGAATCAGCAGGCGACGCATGATGAACCTGGGGGCCTCACCGGCGTAGATCATCTTCGCCAGCCAATACAGCGCTGCATCTGGGTCAGAGCCGCGCACCGACTTGATGAACGCGCTGATGGTGTCGTAGTGCTCGTCGCCAGCTCTGTCGTAGCGCACCGCTCGGCGCTGGATGGAGTCCTGGGCAACGGTGAGGTCAAGGTGGATGATGCCGTCGGGGTCGGGTGGAGTGGACTCCACGGCCAGCTCAAGGGCATTAAGCGCTGTTCGGGCATCGCCGCCGGCCACGTGGGCCAGGTGCTCTATGGCCTCATCGCTGATGTCAATCTGACGCTGGCCGTAGCCTCGCTTGGTGTCCTGCAGCGCCCGGCGCAATATGATCAGCGTTTGCTTTTCAGCCAGTGGTCGAAGTTGGAAGACACGCGACCTTGACAAAAGTGCTCCAATGATTTCGAAATATGGATTCTCGGTGGTTGAACCTATGAGGATGACAGTCCCATCTTCCACGTGGGGCAACAGGGCATCCTGCTGCGCTTTGTTGAACCGATGGATCTCATCAACGAGGAGAATGGTACGCTGACCGTAGAGATTTCGCCTCTCCTTCGCCTCGGCGACGATCCTTCGGATGTCGGCCACGCCGGCCATGACGGCGCTGAGAGTCTCGAAATGGGATTTGGTGGTGTTGGCGATGATCATGGCCAGGGAGGTCTTGCCTGTTCCTGGCGGGCCCCAGAGGATGATGCTGGAGAAGAGCCGGTCGGTCTTGATGGCCCGGCGCAAGAGCTTCCCCGCCCCCGCGATTTCTTCCTGGCCCACGAACTCCTCTAGCGCGCGAGGTCGCATGCGGGCTGCCAGCGGCGCTTCTTGGCTGATTTGGTCCAGACGACTGTGCTCGAAAAGGTCCATCGTGCCATCCCCCCAGGAGCATTGTTGGTTGCGGGTGCTGGCTCTATTATAGCACGAAGGGTGCTCTCTGTCTATTTTGCTTTCGCTGTACTTTTATGATAGAATAGCGAAACTAGTTGGTCTTGGGAGAACATATGCCTGGTTCAGTTGCCATACCCATAGCCGTGCTCTTAGCAGGCGTTTTGCTGCTTCTGCTCTTGAACAGAGCCGCAGGGCCTCGGAATCGAAGCCCTCTGACTCTGTTGATAATCGGCGTCGCTTTCCTAGCTCTGCTTACTCTCGCTGGGGACTTGCCTGCCGACGGCACAATCTCCCGCTGGCGTCCCTTCTTGGGAGGCGAACTGGCTTACCACATTGATGGGTTGGCCTTCCTCTTCGCCGCACTGATGGCCCTGTCGGGGCTGGCTACTATCACCCCGGGCCTAGGTCGATCCGAATACTCAGAAGGTTCATCCCATGCTACTCTACTGGCGCTCCTGGCCGCTGGCCTCAGTTTCGTCTTCTCAGCCAACTTGATCACCCTGTGCGCAAGCTGGGTCATCTTTGATCTGGCTTTCCTCTGGGCCCTCGCCGCCAGCGACCGCAGTGGGTCAAGGGTGACTTCCCCCCCAGGGTTGGGGGGGACGGCGGAAGTCCTCGCGAAGGGGGGGCGGCTGATGAAGATAGTCCCTCGTGTCCTGAACCTCGGTTGCCTGGCTTGCCTGGCCCTGCTGGCGGCAGCCCTGCTCCTGGGCCCAGTTGACGCTGGCCTTTCTCTCAGGTCAAGTTCCGTCTCTGCCCCGGTTTTCGGCTTCATTTTACTGGCAGCCCTGATGCGGGTGGGGCTCTATCCCCTTCACCTCTGGATTCCCATCGGTGTTGAAGCCAGGATGCCTGCCAGGGCACTACTTCACCTTGTTCCCGTCAGCGCCGGCCTGTATCTACTGGCCCGCCTCTCGGCCTGGACCAACAGCGGACTACCCTACTGGCAAGCCCTGACCATCGCTGGCAGCCTGGCTTTCTTCATTGGCGCTCTGCTGGCCTGGGCCGAGACCGACTTTGGCAAGACCTTGTCCTTTGTGATGATCAGTCAGGTGGGCTACGCCGTCGCATCCCTGGCCATTGCCAAACCGCTCACGATGGTCGCTGTTCTGTCGCCGAGCCTGAACCTTGTCCTCTGCCTGGGCCTCCTCTTCTTGAGCCAGGATAGGTCTGAGCTAGGAAGTCTTTGGTCCAGAGCGGCCACGGGTCTGGCTATGGCTTCCCTGGCTGGAGTGCCTCTGACCCTGGGCTTTGTTGGTCGCTGGTATCTTTACCGTTCCCTGCTGACAAGCGGCAACCTGGCTTTTCTGGCTCTGAGCTTATTGGCAGAAGCTGTTCTCTTCGCGGCCCTGCTCAGGATGTGGTCAGTTGTCTCTATCCGTGTCTTCCCACCGGAGTTTGCTTACCGAAGGTCGTCCGTGGTAGGTGGGGCGTTGCTGGCTGCGCCGGTCCTCGTTCTGGGGCTGTACCCATCCGTGTTGAGACCCCTGATGGAGCCGGCCTCCTTCTCTACCCTGGCGGACTTGCTCCGCTCGACAACCACGGTCCAATGGGCGATTCTCTTTTTGCCTCTCCTGGGTGGTTACCTGCTCCAACATCATCAGCATCGTCGGAGAATCTTCGATCCAGTTGAGCCCTTTTGGATGAAGCTGATGACAGCCCTTCGCCTGGAATGGCTTTATAACTTCCTGGGACAGATTGTGGCCGGGGCAGCAGGCGCTTTGCGGATTGTGGGGAGGGTGAGCGAGGGCGGGGGATACTTGGGTTGGATCGCTGTCGTGGGCCTTCTGGCGTTCCTGTTTCTTCGGGGCGGATAGGCCCAACCGTGAGTTTTACGTGGCACAAGCACGGGGCTGAACCCCCGTGCTGAGAGAGCAAAGCCCCTTCGAGGCTGGATTTTAGCCCGCAGGGCTTCGCTCTTTCAGCCCGACGTCTTTAGCGTCGGGTAGCCATGGAGAATCTATGCCTACTTTACCAGATGTCTTAGCCAAACTCTCATTCCTCACAACCACGCCGGCTGTCATCGGTTTGGTCATCACCGCCAGCCTCATCGTGGTCATCAGGGATTGGCGCTTCTCGCTGGCAGCGCTACTGGGGCAATATGTCTTGGTGGGCCTCTTACTGACTCGACTCATCCAACCCCAGGTGGCCGTGATCAAGGTGCTCATCGGCGCGTTGGTCTGCGTCGTCCTCTACCTGACGGCTCGCCTGGTCAGCGAGAGCAGCGAAGCGCCGCCATCGGACCAGGAGGATGTTGACTTCCCCCTCAAGGTTGGGGGGGATCGAGGGGGGGTGACAGGGACCTCACTGCCGGATTTCGCCTTCCGCCTTTTGGCCACCCTTTTCGTGGGGGTGGCTGTCTACAGCCTGTCAATGCGCTATCCACTACCGGAGGTTCCACTGAATATAAGCTTTGCCTGCTACTGGCTGGCCTCGCTGGGCCTGTTGGTGCTGGTGCTGACCGATGAGCCCCTGAAAGCCGGTATGGGGCTTCTTACCGTCATCACCGGATTCGAGTTGTTCTTTTCCCTGCTAGAGCGCAGTTTGAGCGTGGTCGGCTTCTTGGGGATAGTTAACTTCCTCATTGCTTTGGCCGTTGCCTATCTTGCCCCTTCGACTGTAAGCGGAGCGGCCTCAGGGCAGGGCGCAGCATCGGGAACTGAATCAGCATCAGGGGAGGAGGGAAGATGATAGCTGCCCCTCTGCTCCTGATCGGCTTGCCCTTGGTGTTGGCCCCTGTGGTGTATCTCTTGCGCCGCTGGGCGCTCCTGGCGGCGTCTCTCGCTTCGGCTGCCGCGTTGATTATGGCCAGCCTCTGCCTGGGCCTGTCCCTCGACCGACCGATCTCCGTGCTTGGCTTGGAGGTAGCCCTAAGCGAGCCGATGATGGTGCTGGGTCGGGAGTTCGCCCTGGAGCTTGCCGGCGGCTTCACCCTGGGCTTCGTTTGTCTGATAGCCGCCAGCGCCTTCCTCTTCGCCTGGCGTGTATCCCAGGGTCGTCTGTTCTCCACCTGGGGCCTGATCATCCTGAGCCTGCTGAACGCGGCGGTCATGATCCGCCACTTCCTCTTCGCCGCTCTCTTCTTGTGGATAGCGAGCATCATCGCCGTCTTTATCGTCCAGGGCGATAGGGAAGCCCCCTCGCCTCGACGTGCAGGCGAAACGGCCCCAGGGCGCGGGGCTCTGCGCTACCTGGTCATGGTGAGCCTGGCTGTCCCCCTCTTGTTGGTAACTCCGTGGCTGATAGACCTCCAAGCCCTCAACCCCGACAATCTGGCTCTCCTCCGTTACGCCGCTGCACTACTGGCGATGGGATTCGCCATCTTATTGGCGGTGGCGCCATTTCACGGTTGGGTCTCAGCCGTGACCGCGGAGGCCCCTCCTGTGGCAGCCGCCTTCGTTCTGATCGCGACCAATGCCGTTGTGCTTCTGTTGATGTTGAACCTCCTGCAATCCTACCCCTGGCTGTCCGAAGATCCCCAGATATTCCATCTCTTGCGCTTGGGTGGACTCTTGATGGCCGTTATCGGCGGGCTGCTGGCTTTCGCCCAGCGGGATTTCGGTCGCCTTATGGGCTACGCCATCTTAAGCGACATGGGGTGCACCCTGGTGGCTTTGAGTGTTGCTTCCCCCGCTGCTCTTACCGCTGTCCTGTTGCAGGTTGCGCATCGCTCCGTGGGGCTGATGCTGGCAGCCATGGGACTGGCTGTGGTGCGCCACCGCGCCGGAAGCGATTCCTTCGCCAGTTTGGCTGGAGCGGCCAGGCGGTTGCCTCTTTCAACAGTTGGCCTGGTGCTGGGCGGTCTATCCCTGGCGGGGATGCCCCTCACCCCCGGCTTCCCCAGCCGATGGGCCATCTATCGCCTTCTCTCTGAATCCAACCTGGCCCTGGCTTTGCTGCTATCTGGAGCAGGCGTAGCCTTTGGCTACCTGCGCGGTTTGAGCACGCTTCTGGACACCTCCACTGAGCCCAAAGTGAAGCGAGAACCCTTCCTCGCCTCCCTCATCATTTTGGGAATGATCATTTTCTGTCTTTGGCTGGGCCTCCGCCCGCAGTGGCTCCTACCAGCTATCCAACGGGTGGTTGAGAGTTTCGGGTTCTGAGTTTTGAGTTGCGAGTTCCAAAGAAGAGAGCAGGTCTGAAATCCAAGTTCCTGGGTGGCATGGTGGGGATCGCGACACCCTGGGCGCCATGGCCTGCGCCATCTCAGGGGCCTATCTTGGCGTTGAGGCCATCCCCCAGGGGTGGCGGGAGAAGTTGGAGAATGACCAGTATATTGAGGAGTTGGCGATCAGGCTGGTGGAGCTACATGATTGAAGAGAGTGATCCGAGGACTTATGCGAGGAAGCAACATGGAGGACAGCAATGTCAACAATTACCTGGTTACACTTATCGGATCTACATTTCCGAGCTAAAGAGCAGCATAAATGGGACGAGGACATCGTGCTGCGCGCGCTGTTGGACGACATACGGGAGCGCATAGAGGGTGGACTGACTCCCGACGTGATTCTGGTGTCAGGAGACATCGCTTCCAGGGGCTCCCCCAAGGAGTACGCCCTAGCTGGGAAGTTTTTCGATGAGCTGTTGGCAGCGACGGATCTACCCAAAACGCGGCTCCACATCGTGCCTGGCAACCACGATGTGGATCGCCAAGCCATCAGCCGGGGAGCGAAAGCCATCGCCTCGTCGCTGGACAGCCGCGAGGCGGTGAATGAGGTGCTGGCCGTTGACGTGGATCGCCGCCTTATCTTCCGCAAGTTCAAGCACTACGCTGATTTTGTGAATGATTACTTTGCAGGCCAACTCGTTTTTGACGACGAACACTACTTCTACGTACGATACCCTGACCTTGACTTGGTAGACCGACGGGTGGCGGTGCTGGGCTTGAATTCGGCTTGGCTGTCCGCAGGCGACGAAGACCGCGGTCGCCTGGCGCTGGGCGAGCGCCAGGTTCGCCAGGCTCTGAAGGCGGCCCAGGACGCCGACCTGCGGATCGCTCTGCTGCATCATCCTTTCAACTGGTTGCAAGAGTTTGATCAAAACGACAGCGAGGCCCTGCTGATGCGGAGGTGCGACTTCGTGCTGCACGGGCATCTGCATCGCGCCGGCTTGCTCAGCCTGACGATGCCCGATGCCGGGGCGATGATCATTGCCGCAGGTGCGAGCTACGCAAGCCGAGATTATCCCAACAGCTACAATTATGTGCAACTCGATTTTGAGGCCGGCCAGGGGAGGGTGTATCTGCGCAGGTACAGCGATGAACGCGGCGGGTTCTGGACGAAGGACGCGATGTCTTATCGTAGCGTAGACGCCGATGGCGAGTACGCGTTCGAACTACCGGCAGCGCCGGCGAAAAGCAGACGCGAGATACCCTCCATCTCCGTAACATCGCCCGTGGATCCTGTCCAACTGGAGGAGACCTATCTGCGCCGGATGCTGGTTTCGTGCAGTGCTCTGCCCCTGGCGGTGATTGACCCCCAGGCTGTGGAGCGAACCCGCCAGCAGACGATGGACCTGCTGGCCGTGTACGTGGCGCTTAATACCCTGACTGCGGTGGCTGTGGAAGTGGAAGATGGGATCAAAGAGAAACGACGCCAGCGAGGTGAGATGATGACGACGGAACCGGGTCGCGAAACTCGCCCTCTGACCACCCTGGAGGCCACAGCCCGCGAGCGGCAAATGGTGCTGTTGGGAGGGCCCGGCAGCGGCAAGTCCACTTTCGCCAACTATCTGACTCTCTGTCTGGCTAAAGCGCGATTGGAGCATTTGGAGGAAACTTCGACAGCGCCGGACGATGGTTGGCTGACCCACCTGAAACCGGCCTGGTCTCATGGCCCGCTATTGCCCTTGCAGATCACCCTGCGTCACTTTGCTGCCAGCGATTGGTGCGACGGCACAGCCGCCGGGCTTTGGAACTTTGTGGCCGACACGCTGGCCGCTCAGGGGTTGGCGGACTTTGCCCCCCACCTGCGTCAACATTTGCTGGATGGCGGCGTGATGGTGTTGCTGGACGGTCTGGATGAGGTGGCCGATCCGAAGGAACGGGAGGCCGTGCGCGACGCGGTGGCCGACTTCGCTGCCACTCACGGGCGCCCTGACAACCGTTACCTGGTGACCAGCCGAGGCTATGCCTACCAGCACCCCTGGGAACTGGATCGCTTTGCGGCCCATACTTTGGCCCCTTTCAGCCAGGAGCAGATTGATGCCTTCATCGGTTGCTGGTACGACGAGGTTCGCCGCCTGGGTTGGAAGAGTGAAACCGAGGCCGAAGACTTGACCAAGCGGTTGCAGGCCGCGACCCGCCGGCCCGACCTGGCGCCTTTGGCCAGAAGCCCCCTGCAACTAACCATGATGGCCTCGCTCCATTTCTCCTGGGGACGGCTGCCCGATGACCGCGTAGAGCTGTACCAGGAGATGGTTCGGTTGCTGTTGGTTCGCTGGCAGGAGGCTCGCTTGGGCGAGGACGTGGGCGTGACCCAGGCAGTGAGCGCCGGCAAGCTGGAATCGGCCCTGGAGCGAGTGGCCTTCGCTGCCCACCGCGCTCAAGAGGGGCCAGAGGGCACAGCCGATGTCAGCGAAGTGATGCTGCGCAGCGTACTGAAGGACTACCTGGAGGGAAGTTGGGACCGAGCCGGAGAGCTGGTGACTTTCATCCAGGAACGAGCCGGGCTGTTGATGGAGCGAGGGCCGGGGATGTACACCTTCCCGCACCGCAGCTACCAGGAGTACCTGGCCGGGTCCTATCTGGCGGTGCAACCGGACTTCCCAGATGAGGCAGCCAGCCTGATCCGTGAGAACTACGCCCAGTGGCGCGAGGTAGTGCTGTGGGCCGTGGGTGTCATGGCCCGCTTGAAAAAGATGATCTACGTGGCAGTGGATGTGGCGACGGCTCTGTGCCCGAGGGAAGCGCCCGACCGGGCTGTGTCCGAGGCCGATTGGCGGGCTGCTTACCTGGCTGGCGAAGCGCTGCTGGAGATCGGCTTGAAGGAAGTGAAGGCCCGACCAAGACATGAGCAGGTGCTGACCCGTGTGCAGCGATGGCTGGTGGCCTTGATGGAACGGGGAGCCCTGACCCCCATAGAACGCGCAGCCGCAGGAAACACCCTCGTCCACCTGGGCGACCCCCGCCCCGGCGTGGGCGTCACCCCTCTCCCGCAGGTGGGAGAGGGGCCGGGGGTGAGGGCTATCCCCGACATCGTTTGGTGCGAAGTGCCCGCCGGCCCCTTCCTCATGGGCAGCGACAAGAGGCGGGACCCAGAAGCTTTCGAGAGAGAACTCCCCCAGCACGAAGTCACCCTGTCGGCCTACTCTATCGGCAAATACCCCGTCACCAATGCCCAGTTCGCTGCCTTCGTCCAGGCCGGCGGCTATGGAGAGCCACGCTACTGGGCTGAAGCTGAAGCAGCCGGAGTGTGGCGTGACGGTCAGATTCAACTTGAGTGGGCGGACGAAATCCGCGATCGTCCAGCTGATTTCGGCACGTCCTTCAACCTGCCCAACCACCCCGTGGTGGGGGTCACTTGGTATGAGGCACTGGCCTTCTGCCGCTGGTTGACAGAACAATTGCGCGAGAACGGCCAGCTTGCACCCGATCAGGAAGTGACGCTCCCCACCGAGGCCCAATGGGAGAAGGCCAGCCGAGGGGCCGATGGCCGCATCTACCCCTGGGGCGAAGAGCCTGACCCAGGCAAGGCTAACTACGACGAGACGGGCATCGGAGCCACCAGCGCGGCAGGTTGCTTTCCGAGAGGAGCCAGCCCGTACGGCGCTCTGGACATGAGCGGCAATGTCTATGAGTGGTGCCAGACCAAGTGGCGTGAGAGTTACAAGAAACCAGCCGATGAATCATTGGAAGGAACCGAGACCCGGGTGGTGCGTGGCGGGTCGTGGGACAACAATCAGTGGGACGTCCGCTGCGCTTACCGCTACTGGAACTACCCTGACGATCGTGGCAGCGATCAGGGGTTTCGGGTGGTGGTCTCCCCCGGTTCTCCTTAAAGCAGTTGATTTCTGGTTCCTGAAGTTCTGATTTCTGAAAATGGTTTTCGCGACAAAATTCCCCGAAGAGGTTGACATAAATGTCTGCTAATCTGTATCCTCAAGTATGGAACTTTGAAAGCCTGTACCTGGCCTATCGCAAAGCTCGCAAGGGCAAGCGAGGCCGCCCAGCGGCTGCCACCTTCGAGTTCAACCTGGAAGACAACCTGTTTCAGCTCCAGAAAGAGCTGAAGGCCAAGACCTACCGTCCCGGCCCCTACACCAACTTCCACATCCACGAACCCAAGCTCCGCCTCATCTCTGCTGCGCCCTTCCGAGACAGAGTGGTGCACCACGCCCTTTGCAACGTCATCGAGCCTCTTTTCGAGCGCCGCTTCATCTCCGATTGCTACGCCAATCGCGTGGGGAAGGGTACCCACCGCTCCCTGGACCGCTGCCAACAGTTCGCCCGCCGCCACCGCTACGTGCTCCAGTGCGATATTCGGCAGTTCTTCCCCAGCATAGACCATGTCATGCTGCGACAAGCCCTGGCCCGCGTCATCACCGATCCAGAAGTGATGGGGCTGGTGGATCGGATTCTGGACAGCGGTGTAGGCATCCTCTCCGAAGAATACGAGATGGTCTGGTTCCCTGGGGATGATCTGTTGGCCGTCCACCGCCCCCGGGGCCTGCCCATCGGCAATCTGACCAGCCAGTTCTGGGCCAACGTCTACCTTAACCACTTCGATCATTTCGTCAAGCGAGAGCTGCGCTGCCAACGACGCAGTCCCGCCTATCTGCGCTATGTGGACGACTTCCTTCTCTTTGCCAATGACAAGGAGACGCTGTGGCGCTGGCGGGCGGCCATCATTGAGAGGCTGGCTCGTCTTCGACTGATCGTACACGAGGCCCGCTGCCACCCCCGGCCAGTCACCGAGGGCATTCCCTTCCTGGGCTTTCTCGTCTTCCCCACCCACCGGCGGCTCAGGCGGTGCAAGGGGATTCGCTATCGCCGTCGGCTGAAGCGCCTGCTCGCCAGCTACCAGTCTGGCGAGGTCGAACTGGATCAAGTCCACGCCTCGGTGCAGGGTTGGTTGAATCACGTCCGCTACGGCGACACCTGGGGACTGCGCCGGGCCATGCTGTCGAGCATACGAATACCTCGGAGGGCGGCATGAGGGAATCGCCCATTTTCGCGCGCACTCATGATCTCTTGCTGTGGCTCATCCCACAAACCATGAAGTTCCCCCGCTCCCAGCGTTTCGTCATGGCCAAACGAGTTCAGGACACGGCCCTGGATTTTCAAGAGCGCCTGCTGGAAGCGGGTCTGAGCAGGGAATCAACCCGGACCGAGCGACTGGCGCGGGCTGATGTAGTCCTGGCCAAACTTCGTTTTCACCTGCGCCTGTGTCACGAGATGCAGTTACTTTCCCTGGGCCAATATGAGCACGTCGGCCGCATGGTAACAGAAGTTGGACGGTTGCTGGGCGGCTGGCGCAAGTCCGATGCAGCCACGGCGGGGTAGCTCGTCGTGCTGTTGGGGGCAGGCCGGTGAGACCCGGGTGGTGCGTGGCGGGTCGTGGATCAACAATCAGAGGAACGTCCGCTGCGCTTACCGCAACAGGAACAACCCTGACAATCGTAACAACAATCAGGGGTTTCGGGTGGTGGTCTCCCACGACTTACCTGAACAGGCCGGAAATGCCGTGCGCTCACGGGCGGACGGCCGAGGCCGCAAAGGAGAGCCGGCGCGGCTTGCTCCTGGCCGTGGGTCGAAACGCGACCCCGGGCAAATATACAACCGGGGTCGCCTCCTGGGCGATCAGCCCTGAGGCGACCCCACCTGCAGCAGGGCTGTTCAGTTCTATGGCACGGTGCGTCCACCCTCACCCCCGGCCCCTCTCCCTACCAGGGAGAGGGGAGGTCGACACCCTCTCCCCTGGGGGAGAGGGCAGGGGTGAGGGGGAGAACTGAACAACCCTGCCACCTGCAGGCCTTTAGCTTGCAGCCGCACTAGATCAAGGTCATTTGCCAACTGAGGGAGGACGTAAAATGACGCTCGCTTACCGGATAGTGACCTCGACGATCAAGGGCCTGCTTCGCCTTGTCTGCCGAGTGGATGACGCGCAGTTGGCGCGAGTGCCGAGCCAGGGGCCGCTCATCGCCATCGCCAACCACATCAACTTTCTGGATGCGCCGATCTTCTACACCCACCTTCAGCCGCGTCCGTTGGCCGGTTTCTCCAAGGCCGAGGCGTGGGATAATCCCGTGACGCGCCTGCTGGTCAATCTATGGGGAGCTATCCCGCTACATCGAGGCGAGGCCGATCTGAATGCTCTCCGCCACGCGCTGAAGGCGCTGGAAGCGGGTCAAATCCTGGCCGTGACCCCGGAGGGGACCCGCAGTGGTCACGGGCGCCTACAGCCGGGTCATCCTGGCAGCGTGTTCCTGGCCTTGCGCAGCGGTGCGCCCTTGCTGCCGGTGGTCCACTTTGGTGGAGAGCTCTTCTGGCGCAACCTGTCGCGCCTGCGCCGCACCGACTTTCACATCATCGTGGGCCAGCCGTTCTATCTGGATGCTGGCGAAGTCAAAGTGACCCGCGCTGTGCGCCAGCAGATGGCCGACGAGATCATGTACCAGATGGCGGCATTGCTGCCCCCAGCCTACCGGGGCGTCTACTCCGACTTGGCGGCGGCCACCGAAGCATACCTCCGCTTTCCCCCCGGCGTTGAGAGTAACCTTCGTCACAAACTGGGTGAGTAATCCACACAACTTTTCGGTTTGACAGCTTTCCTAAGATGTGATATAGTTTACTCGAACTCGCTCCGTAATCCCTGCATTAGCAACTGCACAGCAAAGGGGGTGATGCCAACGACAATGAAGCGTTTTAGGCAAGACCGATTGGCGAGGACGACGCGCGACAGCTCCGCCCTCGCCGCAAACACCTATTGCAAATACTTAAGGAGGAAAAAATGATGAAAAGGTCGTTTGTTCTGATGGTGGTACTGGCGATTCTTCTCGCCGCTTGCGCCCAGCCCACCCCTGAGGTGATCGAAAAGGAAGTGATCGTCGAGAAAGAGGTTCCGGTCACCGTCGAGGTGGAGAAAGAGGTGATCGTCGAGAA
>CAYWWC010000021.1:11111-27007 GCA_964461615.1 uncultured Anaerolineae bacterium | reverse complement strand
CGTCCTCGGCCCACACGTACCGCTTGAGCGCGGCCTTGGACTTGCGCCCGAACTTACCGTCGATGCCGCCGAAGTACAGGCCCACGTCGCGCAGCTCCTGTTGCATGGCCACGCACACCACCAGCCTGACCGCGTCCATGTTGACGTACTTGCCCGGGCAGGCCTTCAGCTTCTTGCCGGCCAACAGCCGCCACTCCCGGTGGCCCCGGACCTTCTTCGGCAGGATGCCCCGGCGCAGGCACAGCTCCACCAGCGCCCCCAGGGTGGTCTGCATCTGCGCTACGGTCGGCGGCTCACGCTGCCCAGGGCCAGCCATCACGACACCCAGGGTCCAGCGGTTCCACAAGCCGCAGTGGTAGGTCCGGTGGTGGTGTTCGTTGCACAAGTAGCGTGTCCCCTCGTCGTCGATGAACTCGTGGTAGGCGATGCGGGGGATACCGCCGCTGGAGATGTGGCAGGCCGTGCTGATGTGGTAGGCGTTGGTGACGAACGGGTCCTGGTTGCCCGAGCCCGTGCAGTGCAGGGCGATGCCCCGGACCAGGGACAGGCGGCGGCGGGGCCAGCGTTTGGTCTTGTGCCAGGGGAGTCGCTCGAGCAGATTCACGATCTTGGACATATTGCCTCCATCGCCCGCAGGAACCGCCGACGAAAGTTCTCCATCTTCCATCCACCTCGGGGCCGCTTGCGCTTTGGCACCCGGTATCCCCATTTGTAATGTCTCCACCACGGGCCGGGGCACGTGCATCGGCCAGACTTGTGACGCTTCAGCCAGTACCCCAGGATCTTGGCCCCCAGATGGAAGGAGACCTCAGGCCTGAGCAACTCCCGCTCGCGCCCCAAGTACTGCGGGTTGGTCCGCGGGGTGACCTCGGTTTGCATCAGGCCGAAGCTCTGGCGCCAGTAGCCGGGGCCCCGGAACCGCCGGCTGATCACGTTCCGGAAGTTCGACTCGACGTAGGTCCGCGCCGCGATCCAGTCAACGCCCACCCGGTGGCGCCGGGCCATCTGGGCCATCAGCCGGGCGTAGTGGCGACTCGTCTTGCCACTCAGATGGGGTACCGTCCGGCGCAGCGCCCGGGCCACTCCTTGGGCGGTAGCCCGGCCCCCTGCCACCCCTCGCGAATTTCCGGGCCGCGCAAGGGCGGTGCCAGGCTGCCAGCGCTCGCCCCCTGCTTGGCCCCCGGCCGAGCTCAGCCCGGCCAGAAGCGCCAAGGTCAGGGCGTACACGTCACTCGCCGTCCTTCTTCTTGGCCAGCGACTCCATGACGGCCTTGACGGTGGCCTCCACGTCGGCGTCCCGCTGGACGGTGCGGGCTTTGGCGGCGTCCATGATGGTGTCCATGTCCAGATCCTCGCCGTTCTTGGTCGCCTCGGCGATGAGGTCGGCCACGAGGGCCACGAGGGTGATGATGGCCGGCGCGAGGGCCACGACGGCAGCGGCGGGTCCGGGGCTCATGGGGCACCTCCTGGTAGCAAGCCCGACTTCTGCGCGATCTCCACCGCCCGCTTGAGCGCGTCCAGGGCCATGTTGGACCACCCTGCGGCGTTGCGGTTTTTCTTGAGGGCCAGCGGGGTCCCGACGATGATGGCGGCGTCGCCGGCATCCAGGGCCACCTTGAACGAGCGCAGCGCCGTCAGGCACCTGGCCGCCCCGGGGCAGTCTTTCAGGGCCACCGGTTGGCTAGCGGCTGCCGTGGCGCACTTGGCGGCCTCGGCCTTGCACTGCTTGTCGAACAGCGGGTAGGTATGCTTCCAGGTGCTCGCGATGGCCTTGCCCGCGTAGTCGATGCGTTGGAGCGGGGTCATGCCGCAGCCACTGGAGAACAGGCAGCAGAGCCCGGCCAGGGCCAGGGCGCTGATGAACAGCGACAGGCGAGAGTCGAGGAAGCCGCCGTCCTTGAATTTCGCCTCCTTGCTCGCCATCACCTCCTCGAGTTCGTACCCGGGCTTGCCGCCGTACACGTCCACCACCACGGGGCGATCTTCGGGCTTGCCCGACTTGGCCAGGCCCCGGGACACGGCGTAGGAGCCGCCTAGTAGCCCGCTGGTGCCGATGACCCACTTGATGAGTTCAAACGCCTTGCCGCTGGCCTCGCTGCCCATGCCGAGGGCGCCGGTCGCCAGGAGGGCGAACACGCCCACCAACACCACCAGCACGATGCCTACCACGAGCTTGAACTCTGACGATTTGGCTCCGCTCCGAAATGTCATGTGACCTCGCAAGATCCCAGCCACGCCGCCGGCCAAGGGGGGTGGCACCACGGACAGACGGCGGGCTGGAAAGGGTGATTCTGTGGTGCCTGAGAGAAGTCTACAGCGGGGCGGGGGTTTGCGTCAAGGTGAGCGACGGGGCCGGCGGGTGGGCCGGCGGGTGGGCCGGCGGGCGTTGATCTGCTTTACCTGGTCGCTCAACTGCTGGATGGACTGCGACTGAGCCTTGATGTCGGAGCGGATCTGCTGGACGCCGAGGCGGAATTCCACCAGCGGCGTGTATTGCTTGGGCAGGTCAGGGTGACTCACGTTCACGGGGCGCTGGACGTGCGAGCTGACCGCCTGCTTCGCCGCCTTGGTGGCCGCTTCGTCGATCATCTCCCGCCCCTGCATGATGAGGCTGGACAGGTAGACGATACCCGCCACCATGGCCAGCAGCATGCCGATGGACAGCGGCGTCCCCCGCCAGTTCACTTTGTGCTTGCTGGTGTCAGGCATCAGTCCAGCTCGACCTGCAGCTTGCGCTCAGCGAACCGATGAACCTTCCTGGCCCGTGCCAGCTCGGGCGGGTCGTCGATGTCTACCACCAAGGTATCCGTGGTGCCATTGACCGCGAAGTGGATCTCCATGGCCACGGGGTTTGACTCGTCAAAACGAAACGCGACCAGCGAGACGCTGTCGTCGTCGAGGGTACCTTCCAGCTTCTTCTTTATGGCCATGCCTTGCTCTCCTTTTACTGCGTGATACAGGCCTGCGTGGCCGTCGTATCACCCTCGGTGTGCATCGTCGCTCCCCCTCCTGCGTCGGGATCAAATCCGAACTTGATGGTGCGCGAGCCGGCGGTCAGGGTCAGCGGGATGTTGGCGCTCACGGTGTGCATCGAACCGGCCACGGTCGTGGCGGAGTTGATGAAAAGGACCCAGCCGCCGGCATCGATCTGGTAATAGACCCTCATGGTGGCCGGCCCCACGACCGCGATCTGGTGCACTCCCGTGTAGTGAAGCCTGTAGGTTTTAGCCTCGGCAGTGAGCGTCATCTCACAGTCAGCGATCTCGACGATGTTGCCCGTAGTCGTGGTTCTGTCCGTGCTGTCGGTGCCGCTGGCCACGGTGTTGTTCAGCGCATCGGCGCCGTTCTGGTGGCTGGCGGCGTGGGCGTTCGGATCGCGGGCGTCAGCCGTGGTGTCAAGCGTGCCCGTTGTATCCGGCAGCGTGATCACGCGGTCATCGGTGTGGTTGCTGAGCAGAGTCAGGGTCTTGGCAGTAGTGGCCCCTCCCAGGCTGGCTACGAGTTGCTTGGTGGCGTCACCGTTGTCCTGCAGCGCGAATACATTGTCGGCGAATTTGGGATCGGTCTTGGCTGCGGCAATGGCCTCGGCGTCGGTGTACTTGGCGTGATGAGCACCGGCGTTGCCCGTATGCGTGGTGACCGCCGTGGAGATCGCCGTGGCGGCCTCGGCCTCGGTCGCCATGGCCACGCCCACCAGGGTCTCCAGCTTGCCCTCGGTGTCGATCTCGCTGTCGAGGATGATGTTGAGCGAGCCCACCAGCGCCTCAAGCTCCGATTCGCTGTCGATCTCCGTGGCCACGATCATGTTGACCGCGCCCATGATCGCCTCAACCTCGGCCTCTGAGTCGATTTCTGACTCCACGATCATGGCGATGCTGGCCAGCGCCTCTATCTCTGCTTCGCTGTCCATCTCGGTGGACACCAGCAGGTTGATGGCCCCGGCCAGTGCCTCGAGCTTGGCTTCGCTGTCCACCTCGGTACTGATAATGACGTTGATGGCGCCGAGCAGGGACTCGAGCTGTGACTCAGTGCTGGGCTGGAGATCTGCAAGGCTCGGGAGGACCGTAAAGCTGCCCATGGCTACCCCTCGTCCGTGCCCTCGGTGAGGCCGAGGTCCAGGGTGACTTCATGGCCCGTGCCCGAGATGCTGGTCACCTCGACGTCGAACCGCTCAAAAGCGGACAGCGCTTGGAGCAGCCCCGAGCTGGTCGGGATCTGATCGTAATCCGCGCTGCCCGTGATGGTCCACGTCTCGCCGGTGTCGACCCAGCCCGCGCTGCCCGTGATGGTGTCTCCTGCGCTGTCGCGGCTCAGGCCCTTGTAGCCGTACAGGTTGATGGTGGCGGCCCGCGCCCCCGTGGCGGCCGTCTTCAACCGCACCAGGATGAACTTGCCGTGGCGGTTCGGCGGGACCTGCGCCCCGTCCGTGACCAGGGTGGGCGCGGCCTTGTTGGTGGTCCTCGCGTCGAGCAGGCTGAGCCAGTAGGCGGGATACACGGTTTCGGGCATCGTCTTCTCCTAGTAGGGCGGTGCGTGTTGCCAGCCGCCGAGGCCGTACAGGTACATTATCTCAGTGGTAAGCCCGGGAATCCACCCGAAGATATCCACCTTGTTTCGGTTCACGGTGACGTCGGTGTCCGGCATCGTCGAGTCCAGATAAACAAAATTCGTGCTGTCACCATACCACGCCTCGGCCACTCCATTCGTGATCGTGATGTCGGTGAAGTTGTTGGCGCCGCCGCCGGCCGCGAAGTTCGGTCCGTGAAAACGCACCTTGCCGTCGATGGCTCCGTTGACCACCGAGCCGAAGACCCGGCAGTAGCACTTGATCAACTCGCCGTTGTTCTCGTCCTGCGCCCCCCAGCCGGCGTACTGGACGTGGCAGGAGACCCCTGGGCTGGTGGCGGTGCGGGCCACCACGGCCTGGTCGATGACGTTGACCTGGGTGGTGTTGGCGACCACGATGGCCGTCTGGTCGGTGGAGGCCGGGGTGTACCAGGCGCCCGCCTGCTTCTGCGCCGCCCAGCCGAAACACCGCGGGGTCCCGGTGGTCCGGAGCGTGTGGAACTTGTCCCTGATGTCCTCGAGAATGTCGGCCAGCACCTCGTCGCCCTTCTTGGCGGTCGAGGGGTCCACCGCGTCATGGAGGGCGGTGTCGAGCTGGCTCAGGGGCTTTTCCTGCACCACGACGTCCAGGGCCGTGAAGCCGTTGAAGGTGCTGAACGCCTCCTCGATCTCGGCTGCAGCTGCAGCCCCTCGGACGTGGTTGTAGGTGTCGCCAAAGGTGTCCTCGAACAGGTCCACGGCGCCGACGGTGTTGTTGTGGACGGAGGTCTTGTCTGTCACCGCAGCGCCCGTGTAGCGCCCCCCGTAGCAGTCGTTTGCCCCGGCCGTCCGGGGTACCGCGAGGACCCGGGTCACCACGTCGCGGGCGTTGGTCACGCTGTCGTCGTAGGTGTAGACGTAGAGCGGATCGCTGCCCACGTTGTCCACGTTGCCGTAGGGCTGGGCCTTGGAGAACAAAATCCGCGGCTGGTGGGCCAGGCAGCGGTTGAGGGCGTGGGCCAGGGCCTCAACGGCGGCCACCCTGTTGCCCATGCGAACGTCCGTCCCGTCGTTGACCGTCTGCCGGTAGTTGCGGGCCACCTTGAGCAAGTCCAGGCCGGCCAGGTAGTAGTTTGTCGGGATGGTCGGCATTAGATGTAAATCGGGGTCACGTCAATGGAGGTCAGACACGCCCTGGTGTTGATGGTGTTTTCGCCCGTGAGGATGAAGTAGATCCCGCTGGCGATGTTCGCCTGAGCAGGAATGACCAGATCCTGGGTCACGGTGATCGCGTGGGTGCCACTGCTGTTCGTGATCAGCGTCCTGGAGTAGTCCACCGACAGCGCCGCGGTGTCCAGGATCTCGTCGCCGAGATAGATCTGGCTCGAGGCGTAGAGGGCAAAGACCACGGTGTCGATCCCGGCCCCCACCGACCGCTCGTGCCCCATGGTCACGCTGAACTTCGTGAACCCGTGCGGAATGAGGCGGGGCGCAAAGACGGCCAGCACATTCTCGTTCGTGTCCGCGCTGTCCGCGCTGTACCACTTCGGGATGCAGATCTCGGAGATGACCTTTTCTCGCATGCCCCAGCGAGCCCAGTTGTTGAGACTGTCGGCCATATCCCGGATGGCGCGCACGCTGGCCCCGTCCTCGACGTCGGTTTCCCGGTCGCTGATCCCGCGGTGCTGCTCTGTCCAGACGACGGCCATGTGCTACGATCTCACGGGAGGTTGAGCGTGAAAAGATTCTCGGTGATTTTCTGCCTCGTTCTTGTTCTTGGCTGCGCGGACGGCCCGTTGCCCGTCGACAGCGGGCAGGAGCCCAATTGCACCAAGAGCTACCTCTGCGGCGAGCACGGGTGGTGTACCTATTTCCCTGGTACTGGCTGCCGGCCGGGATCTGATGCCGACTGCGCCAAGTCCGACGGGTGCGCCCTCGAGGGAACGTGCAAGTGGGACGGCAAAAGCCCCGGAGCCTGCGTGAAACATTAGCCGCCCCACCTTTGCGCGAAGTCCGCGCCACCGAGCAACATGGACGACGTATCAGCCTGGAATGTGGCCTCGGTCAACTGGCCCGCGACCACCTCATCGTAGTCGGCGAACACCACCACGTGCTCCTTTGTCGCGTCCCAACCTGCAGCGGTGATAGCGGCCCCCGCGCCGACGGGGAGGGTGAGCAGCTGCGCGCCGTCGGCCTCATAGTCCTTGGCGCAGGCGTAGGGGCCGTAGATGTCAGGGGCGGTTGGATCCGACGGTGCCCGCTCGATGATGTACACCTCCCACGTCTCCTCGAACACCGCGCCGTCGTCAGGATCTGTGCCGGTGCCCCACTCCAGCGCCACCAGCGTCAACTGGTTCGCGACCACGCCCAGCCCTCCGTTGGCCGCCGATTTGTCCACCAGCGCGGCCGGGGCCCAGGCGCTCCCGTAGCCGCTGTACTGGGCCAGCAGCATCAAGGTCGCGGTGCCAAAGTAGGCGTTCTTCTCGGTGAGGTCCCACTGCACATTCAAGGCCAGCGCGTAAGTGTCGGTGACCCGCGTCCCGCTGCCGGCCGGGTCCATGATGCGCGAGGACTGAAAACGTGCCACGTCGCCCGGGTACAACCTGTTGATGAGCGTGGGGGCGAGCGTCCGCTGGATCACGGTGGACGGGAAGCGGAGCGGGCGGCCGATGAGCTCGGCCTCCAGGAGCGACTTGGCCAGGCTGGTCTTGTCGCTCTGGTAAATGCCGGGGTGCTCGATCGAGATCTCCTTGACAAGATTGTTCAGACCCTTGCGGCTGTCCTCGTCCGTGAGCGTGATCGGCGCCCCCCACTTCCCCGACGTGGCGTCGTAGATCCCCTTGACCGTGTAGCGGTTGATCACCGTGTCGATGCTCCGCTCCTCGGTGGGCCACTCGTTCGGATCGGCGTTGTTGCTCTCGTCCAGGATCACGTCGTAGCTGTCGGTCGCGGGAAGGATGGTCCTGGCCAGGGAGAGCTGCCCGCGCGCCCACCGCAAGGTGAAGCCGAAAAGCTGGCACTCCCGCTTGATGATCTCCAAGAAGGACGTTCCCTCGTTGATCACGTAGGCCACGCGCTGGGCCAGATCTCTGGACTTCAGCGTGGCATCGGCATCAAGAAAGCTCTGCTTGTCCACCAGATCGACCTGCATCCCGACAGCGAAATTGGCCGGCAGGACATCATAGGTGGCGTCGTTGTAGCCGCTCGTTCCGGTGGAGAGCAGGGGGATGAGCCCGATCAGTTCAAAGGGGCCGCGGGGGGCCTTGGTGCTGTCCAGATCCCACTTGGGGATGTAGACCTGCTTGACCTCCACCATGTTGTCGGCGGCCTTGGCTCCCACGAAGCTGTCCAAGTCGACGGGGAACATGTCCGGATAGTATAGGGTCAAGTAGGCCGAGCCCGAGGTGGCGCCCGCGGTGATGCCGGTGTAGCGGGCGAAGTAGCTCCCCTCGCGCTTCTGGCTCTGGTCCAGCGTGGCGTCCTCGATTTCCACCGCAGCAAGGGCCGTGCTGTTGTCGCCCTGGTCGGCGATGAGCTCCGAGCCGCCCTCAGGCCTGTTGGTGTAGAGCTTGCCTCCGTTGCACTTCTGATGCAGCGGGTGGTACTCCACGTGATAGCTGGCCGTCTTGTGGGTCACCGCGCCGCCGTTGTTGATGCGCCAGGTCAGTTCTGAGCGCCCGTCGTAGCCCAGGGCCTGGAGGACGTGGTTCGAGGTAGACGACAGCTTGGCCGCCGGCCGCATGCGGATCTCCTGGTCACCGCCGCCGGCATTCACGGCCCAAACGTCGCCCTGCCCGTTGAGCCCCTTCTTGGCCCCCATCTGCAGGCCCCACAGCATCGTGGCCCACAGGATGTTCAGGCGTTTATTCACCTCCACGTACAGCTCGCTGACGTTGTCGTAGTACCCTGCGACGGCAAGAGCAAAGCCCGTGGTCGAGTTGATCACCGCCCCCGTCCCGGAGTTGTAGACGGTGATGTCCACGAGGCGCCCCTCGTCGCCGAGCAGGTTGATTCCGCGCAACTGCACCGTGGGCTGGCTTGCCGGGATCTTGGTCTTCAACAGCTCCAGGATGTTCGCGCTGCTGAGTTTCCAGACGCCCTCCTTGCTGTCCAGATCGATGGCCTCGTCGATGTACCCCACCCACAGCACCTCAGCCTGAGCCTCGGCGTTCCACGTCCCCGTTGTGCGGTCCCACGTCGTGATGTACAGCGCGATCCGGCGCCCCATCCACGAAAACGGGACGGTTCCCACCGCCATCAAGGTGCCCTTGGTTTTGTCCGGCGGCCGGTAGTAGGTGTAGCCCCAGTTCGTGCCCACGCAGGGGTAGAGCCCGCGCGTGCAGCCCGTCAGGCTGACACCGGTGTTGCCGGTGTAGGTGAAGGTCTCCTGGCCGATGTAGGCGGTCCCGCTGGCCGGCAGCGTGGTGGAGTCCTCCATGGGGATGATCGCCGCGTCGGCGTCCACGTACTGATTGTAGGCGGTCCCAAATTTTACGCGCCCGTGGGGGTTGGCGTCCCAGCGGGCCGACGCGAAGAGCTTGCCGAAGCGGGACACACCGACCGACTCTTCGATGTCCTCAAGCTCGAACTGGATCGCATCCACCTGAACCTGCATGGACGACAGGTCCAGCCCGGCCGAAAACTGCGCCGGCGGATGCAGGCAGACCAACGGGTCACGGGACCAACCACCAGCGATGTCCGGGGGGTCTTCGTCGCCGCGCTGCCAGAGATCGTAGGGGTAGCCGTCGATGCGAAGGAACAGACGCCGGTGGACCCCATAGGCCTCCTGCAGGTCCGCGGACACGCTCATGTGATGGATTTCCAGAGAGGCAAGCGCACGGACCAATCGCCGTTATAGTTGGACTCCTGGCGCTCACGGTACTCCATCCACGATCCGATGACACCCTCGTCCCCGCCGGCCCACTCGGCGATCCTGATGTCGGCCTCGGCGTTCAGCGTGCGATCAGGGTAGCACCGGATGGGCTGGGCCTCGTGGACCACATCAAGCCAAAACTGCTCCAGGCTCTCGTAGGCCACCGTGTCGGCGCAGATGATCACGTCCGTTTCAGGCAGGAGCTGATATTCAAAGTCGCCGCCGTAGAGCACCTCGCCCTTGAGGCCGAAGGTGGTCCCGTCGTCGGCGCGCCGCGAGATGCTGGTGGAGTCCGGTGCCCACCACGCCGTCCTGTCCCCAGGATAGTCCGTGAGCGTGTAGGCTGGCCGCCACACGTAGCGGGCCTGGTTGTCGGCCTCGTAAGCGTCAGCGCCCGTGAGGTCCCCGGCGAAGCCCAGCAGATCGCGGAGGGCGGTATCGGTCCAGACCAGATCGCCGTCCACGCCGCCGAAGTCGATGGTGACCTTCCCCGTGGCGTCATCGTAGGTCACAGTCGCGGCCGGGAAGCGCGCGCCACCCTCCCAGGCGCGGATCACGGCCTGCATGTGCTCAATGAGTTGGTCTGTTGGGCCTCCATCAATAATCGCCTCGCCCGTCCAGCCGTGGAGATAGTAGTAGCCGGTGGTCAGCGCGGCTGCCACAGGCCCGTGAGCCGGCGCGGTGACCCGCTCCAGGGTGAAGTCTTTGGACGCGTTCGTGATGGGGAAGCGTCCGAAGTACTGCTGGAGAGCCATCAGGCAGCCTCCTGCATGACGCCGCCGAGCTGGTACGCCGCCAGGCGGGCCGCGGCCTTGTTGCCCGGGGCCCCGAGATAGAGATGGACGTGCAACGGCTTGTCACTTTCCTTCTTGCGGTCGCCGAAACTCTGGTAACTCGGGGTGCTGCTGGTCTTCGCCTTGGTAGTGCTCCCGGAGGTTTTCTTATCGTAGCCCCCGGCCGCTGAGATGCCCGCAGACACTGCCAGACCGGCGACCCCAGTCACTGCCCCGATGCCGCCAAGGATGGCTGCGCTGGTGAAGTGCAGGATGCTTTTAGGGTTCGGCACCCCGGAGGTAGCGGCCTGCGCAGCGAAGCCCAGCCCAAGTTCCAGCACCGCTCGCGCTGTGGCCTCAGCGGCGATGCCCAGGAGGGTCGTCTTGAGCATCTTGGCCAGGGCCATGCCCATGGACTCTTCGCCCATGATCGCGGCGTCAGCGGCTGCCCACATCCCGGATGCAAACTGCGCCAGCGCGCCGGTGGCCATATCGGTGACCTCGAGCTTCAACTCGCTCATGGCCACGGCGTGACGCCGGGCCGCCGCCTCTGCGCCGATGTCCGCGTCGATCTTCTTCTGCGTGGCGTCGGTGAGCTTGAGCATGTCAATGGCGGCCTGGGCGTAGGGGCTGGGGCCCTCGGGCGTCAGCGCGCCGGCCGCACCCGCGCCCATGCCGAGCCCCAAGCCGCCATCGCCGCCAGGAACAAGCCCTCCCATCATGAAGCCAGCCCCGCCTTCAATTGTTGGTGCTCGTCTGCTGGCTCGCTTCTTCTTGCGGGCTTTTCTTTCTGCGGCGCGGACGTCGGCATTCCCGGGAGCCGTGGCGGCATACGCCTTTGCCTGTTCGTCCCTGAATCTGCGAAGCGCGCGCCTTTCCGCTCCGGTGCGCGGCGTGGTCCGGTAGAATTTCTGCGCCCGCTTCTCCATCCCGGCGACCATCTTGTCGAACTCTGTCGCTGACTTTTTGTAGAGGTTCACCTGCTGCCTGACGGCATTGGCGTGATATTCCGTGAAGATCTTATATGCCCGGCGCCACGTTTTCCCCTTATCCTTTGCCCATATATTCGACCTTTGCGTCCCCCAGTTCAGCAGATCGGCAGTGACCTCCTTCATTCCGTCGGCCGTCTTCCGCAGGAGCTTCAGCTCTATATGGCCGGTCTTGGTTATTGTCTCCTCAACGTCGAAGCCCAGCTCGCGCAGTTCCTGCTTTTGCCGCTGGAAGGGGTCGATATACAGAGCCGCCGCCGCGTCCCGCGCAAGTGTCGCGATGTCTGTCAGCAGCTCCTTCCCGACTGTGGCCTCAGCGATCCACCGCACAAACGCCGCCTGGGCGTCGTCCTGGGAGTTCTCGAGCACGCGCCAGGCGTCGCCGCTGGTCTTGATTTCGAGATTCGAAGCAGCGGCGATGCGCTCGAGGTCTTTCAGCGCCGCGTTGATGAAGGCCTGCTTCTTGTCGGCCTCGGTGAGCGCTGCCGTTGTCACCCCGAGCTGCTTGGCATAATCCGCCTGGGCCTTGGTGGCGCTGACCTGGATTCCGAGGTTGTCCAAGATCTGCTTACTCTGGCGACTCAGGCCGACCATCAGATCGTTGATGGCGTTGGGTACGTCGCCCCCGATGATATCGGCAGCGATGACCGCATTTCTGGACATTCTGGCGAACTGCTCGGACGTGAGATCCAGCTTCATCGTCTGGGACAGGTTGGCCGCCCTCAGCAACTCGGACTGGGAAAGAAATCCCTCGGTCGCCCTGGTCGCCGCGGTGATGGAAAGGGTCTGCGCGTCGTACATCTTGTTGAGGCGCGTCCCTTGTGACATCGCCCGATCAAACATCCTGTACAATTTGCCGACAACCCCGGTGACGACGCTGTATTTCGATTTGAGTTCAGTCCATGTGGTGGCGGTTCTCTTGGCCGCTGCCTCCTGCTCTTTGAGCGCTCTTGCCCGGGCGGCGGCGTTTTTCTTGATGGCGGCCTCCAGCGCCTTGTCGATCTTCAGCCGTGCTTTGGCGGCCTTCTCCTGCTCCTTGAGTGCTGCTGTTTCCTTCTTTAGGGCCTTCTCGTTCTTGCCAAACTCAAACCCGAGTTTTTTGGCCACCAACATCAAGTCGCGCTCAGCCTTCGCCTCCTTGCGGATGGCCTTGGCCTGCTCGTCGATGTTCTCGATGGTCCCCTTGTTACTGAGGATCCACTCAGTGATGACCGGCTTTGTTTCGCTCCCGAAGGGCATCTACTTGAGCCTCCGCACATAGGGGATCAGAGAGTCCATAAGTTGCCCGGTGCGGACCAGCACGGGCTGGTCTTTTTTGCCGGTCTCGCGCTCCTTGCGCTTGATGGTCCCCTTCTTCAGCGGCTTGATTTTACCCCGCGCTCGGCGCCCAGCCTGGACGTGCTTGCGGATGGCGTCGATCTGGATGTCAGCCACCTTTTCGGCCTCGGCCATGACGACCTGGCTGCCGCCGTCGATCACCGCTTCGCAGGCCCGCTTCCACATCTCGATTCCGCGCTCCTTGTCCAATGGGTCCAAGAATATCACATTCCTCCCGTGCTTGGCCCAGTAGCGCAGGATGGTGACGTTCTTGCCTGCTGTCCTGCTCTCGGTTTCGTCGGGTCCGCGCTTGCGGATGAGGGTTCCAGTGGTGGCCTTGGCGCCCACGGACGCCGACAGGAGGAGCGGTTTGCCCAGGGGGTGGTTCGTCAGGTTCTCAATGCCGGTGGTCTTCTGTTCGTAGCTCGCCACGATGCCCTCCTGTTTGCGGCGGCGGGATTCGAACCCGCGTCTCGGGACTCGTGCCCGGCCCCGCGGGGTACCCCTCCCCCACGCCGCGTCAAGTGGCCTGCTGGTAGACCTCCCATGCCTTCTTTTCGGCCAGGGCGATGCGGAGGTACCCAAGCAGATCGTTGGGCATGCTGTCCACTGGCCCATGGCGGCCGCCCTCGAAGTCGGCCAGTTCCTCCATTACGGACAGGAAGAAGGGACTGTGTCGGAAGTAGATGGGGCAGGTCCGGGACCAGGGTTCCACGGTTGCGCCCCCGGCATCGACCCCCTGACCCCCGAATGCCCGCGTAGCCCGCCCGAGGTGCCCGGGGCCGCGAGCGCTCGGTGTCCAGGGAACCCCCCGGCTTACTCCGCAGCCGCGGCCCTGTCTGAGGCTCTCCGGGCAATGCTTGCACCCGCCGTCTGTCCGGGGCAGCTCGACGAGGCGCCAGCGTTTCTTCTGATCGCGGCATCTCTGCTCAACGAGGTCTACCCCCCAGATCCCGGCTCTGAGGGCTTCGGCAAAGGGAGGTGCACCTCGGAGATCTGCCAGATCATGAGGCACAGCGCCGTCTTGACGTTGCTCTGGAGGTTTACGGTGTCCATCCACTTGGTGGTGATCAGCTCGCCGAGTTCACCCACCTCCTCCACCTCCACAGCCGGGGTCGGCATGCGCTCGCCACCGGGCTTCTGCAGGGTGTAGTTCTCCACCAGGCGCAGGCCGGCGCGCACCATGAAATCCCAGAATTCGGCCTCGTCGTGCCGGACGGTGATCGCGTACTTCATCTGTTTGCGGGTGATCGGCTTGATGGTCCAGTACGTCGGCTCCCCGCTGAGCGCCAGGTGCTTGATGTCCCAGTGGCTCTCGCGGAAGGCGTCCAGGTTGGTCTTTTCGGAGTTGATGTCGACGGCGGGGTCGACCAGGATGGGCGGTTCACCCTTCTGCTTCAGGGCGATGATAGTGCGAACTCGGTCCAGGATCAGGCGACCAAACACGATTTACCTCCTGCTGTGGGTTACAGGACGTGCACTCGGATGGGCGCGTCCTGGAGCTTGAAATCTGCGGTGCTCTCGTCCGTGGCGTCCCCGCTGTCACCCTCGAACATGAGCCGCTGGCCGAGCATGCGCTCGTATTCGATGGCGGTCGGGTCTTCCAGCAGCTGGGCCTTTTGCATCTCGAAGGCGACCGTTGCCTCGGCGGCGTGGCCGCAGACAAAGGCGACCTGCTTGTCGGTGCCGGCGGTGAAGTCGTTGCGCCGGCCAGGCATGTCGTCCCAGTAGGCGGTGCACGCGATGGTGGCGCCGTTCTCGGCGCGGACCTTCTTCCAGCCGCCGATGCCGTTGACGCCCTGGGGATCGATGATGGGCACCAGCTCCATGTTGAGGTTGACCTCGAGGTCGCCGCCGGGGACGGTCGCGCGGGTGGTGGTGCCCGCGTCCTGGAGGGTCAGCGAGCCGATGCCGCGGTCGCCGGCCGGGTCCTCGCCCTCGGGGTCGGTCGTCTTGGTGAAGGCGCCAGTTGTGGCGTAGGGCTCCCAGCGCCAGTCGCCCACCAGGAAGGTGAACTCGACCCAGGGCTTCTCGGCCGCGACCAGGCCGCCGAAGGCCAGCGTTCCTGAGCAGCCGATGATATTCATGCACACGGAGTCGTCCGCGACGCCGCTTCCGGGGTAGGAGCCGATCAGCAGGAAACTCTGATAGCTCTCGTTCTCCCAGTCCACGTAGAGCGTGTGGCCGTTCTTGATGGCGTCGGCCGCCTGCGGGATCCCGGGCAGCGCCATGAACAGGTCGTACTGGTCGGCGTCGGTGCGGGTCTTCATCACGCCGAATTTGCCGTCGGCGTATCCGTCGGCGAGGACGCCGTAAAGCGAGCCCTGGCCCACCACCTGCCCGTGGCCAGTGGCCTTGATGTTGGTGACAGAGCAACCCGCCTCGGCGGCATCGGTGATGGCGGTGGGGCTCTTGAGCCCGCCCATGACCATCTCCATCAGCTTGACCGTCTCCTCGGCCGAGGTGGTGTTGGAGCCGCCCGGCAACCACATCTTGAACTTGAGCGCCATCTGCTCCCGGCCGCCGCGCAGAGTGGAGATCGGGTGCGGGCGCCCCATGAAGCGGTCCTGGACGCTGGGATCTGGGATGCTCGCCTGTTTGAGCTCGCTGAAGTCTAGATCTTGGAAGCGGAGCTTCGTCGCGGTGTCCCACGTCGCATGATTCCCCGCGGTGAACCCGGTGGGAAACGTCGCGTCGTGGTTCAAGTAGCGCATCTCCCAGAGATCGAAGTCATAGGGTAGGGTCATGTTTCACTCTCCCGCACGCTGCACAGCCACTCCATGCTGTACAGCAAAATCTGAGTATTTTCGGTGAACGGCTCCAAGATATCACGCTGCCGCTTGCGTGACAGCAACCCAATGTTGGTGGCCTGGTGATCGTCGTCGTAGCCCAGGCGGTGATCGGTTCCGATCTGACCGCGGAGCATCTTGATCAGGTCATGCCGGTCCAGGGCGACCAGGCGCTGAGTCTCCAGGTTCTGCCCGGTGCGCGGGTAGAAGACGTAGACCCGATACAGGTGGTTGGCCTCGCGCAGGGGGTCGCTGGTGGACATGCCGTCGGCGTCGCTGCCGACCCACTCCACCCAGAAGCGGCGAGCCCAGCCGGTCCCCTCGTCGGGGCGGGAGTCGATCTCCGGGTCCCATCTGCGGAAGCGGTCCACCACGACGCTGCCCGTGTAGGTCGGATCGATGGACTCGATTCGCCAATAGAAGTTGAGGAGGACTTTGTCGAGGTCGGTTGCCATCAGCGGTTCAGGATGTCGAGTCCTTCACGATGCGGCGCACGACCGTGTCGGGGTCGGGCCACTCCTCCTTGATAGTGGCGCCCGGCACGAACTCCAGCGACTCGGCCACGTGCTCGCCCTGCTGGGTGGACACCTGGACCATGACGCCCAGGCCC
>CAYWWC010000021.1:0-11011 GCA_964461615.1 uncultured Anaerolineae bacterium | reverse complement strand
CTCGGCCACGTGCTCGCCCTGCTGGGTGGACACCTGGACCATGACGCCCAGGCCCTCGATCTCCATGGCCTTGGTGCTCTTCATCCAGCGCTCGGCGTTGCTGCTGGCCTTACTGATGAGCTTGAACAGGTCTCCCTCCCCGAATACCTCGAGGTCTGGCACCTGGTCCTTGGCCTGCTTGGCCGTGCTGTTGTTTAGGGTTTTCTTTTCCACGATCGTTCCTTTCAGCGAATCCAGTCCATGGTTTGCGGCTTCTCTTCCTCGTCCTCACGCGCGTCGTTTTCGTTGAGGTCGATCCAGTCCAGCCCGGCCACCGCGTGGGCCTTGGCCTTCTCGATACGGCCCTCCAGCTTCTCCAGCGCCTCGGGGCCCGACCACTCACCGCGGAGCACGCGCACCCCGTTCTCGTGGGCCAGCAGGTCGAACTCGGCCAGCGCCCACAGCTCCAGGTTGTCGCCGGTGCGCACCAGGGCGGGGCGCCACCGCTCGTTGTCGCCGGTGTTCAGCTCGCGGATCTTCTTGCGGACCACGTCCCACGCCGCCCCGCGCAGGTCGTCGTAGCAGCTGCCCCGGGTCTCTGGGTGCTCCTGGGCCGCGATGCTGATGCGCTTGGACTTCAGCAGGGCCGCGGTGAGCAGGTTGGGCAGCGGGGTCAAGACCACGTCGAAGTCGACCTCCAGCACGTATTCCTGGCCGTCCACGGTGTATGTTGCCCGGCCGCGGTAAAGCTCCACGAGATCGTCTACCTCATCCGCCTGGAGGTCGCGGTAGAAGCGGGTCCCGACAAAGGTGTCGCTGCCGCTGCCGGTGTAGACGTGCTCGATGTCATCCCGTAGGTGGACGACCAGCCCGGAGGAGTCCACGCCTGTCACGTGCACGCGCTCCTTTTGGCCTAGGATGTTGGTCACCAGGTACTCCACGCCGATATCGATATCGGCGACCGATGTCAGGGTCATGGTCTGGTCACCGGGCGCGGCGGCGGCGGTCAGCGTGGTGTTCACCGGGTCCAACGTGACGTTGGTGTCCGAGTCCACGGTGACGGTGGTCCCGGCCTGGTCCTTGATTTCGACGGATGGTGTTGCGGAGGCGCGCCCCTGTTGGGGGTAGAAATACAGCGGGGCGGTGATGTCCTGGGTGAAGTCCTGGCGATCCATGGCCTCAGTCTACCACGGATGCAGGGCTCAGTTGTTCCCGTCCTCGTCCTTCGACGGGGGGTCCTCGGTGGCCAGTTCGGCCAGGGCCTTGTCCCACTCCGCGATCCCGCCCTTGATGGCGTTGGAGCGGTTGACCCTATCGACGACGGCGGCCTGGAGGTTCTTGATCTCCTCCTCCACCTTAGCGAGAGCTTCTACGAGCACGGCACGACGTTTTTCCATCTGTTCCTTGTCCATGGTTCCTTTCAAAGTGCCCAGGGGCAATGCGCCCCCGGGCTGGTTATGTCACCAGCGGTGACGGTTTAGCGCTTGATGAGGCGCCCCTCGTGAATGTCGCAGTTGGGCACGAAGCACCCGCCGCCGTCCCACCGCACGATGCACCCGGAGCCGGTGCCGGCGATGTCCCACACCAGGCAGTCGCCGATCTCCTGCCACTGCGGGCCGGGTCCTGCGGGCTTCTTTTGGGGCACCTCGGCGGGCGCCTCCTTCGTCTTGTTTTCCATGTTCCTGTCCTTTGAAAACCGGGGCCAGTCGCCCGGCCCCGGGTTGATGGTGTTACGCGTTGGCCAGGGCGTTGTAGGTGTCGTAGATGATGACGACCCGAACCGATCCGACGGTCAATGCCGTGTCGCCGTCGGCCGCGCCGCCCGTGACGGCCCCCGTGAGGACGATGTCCTCCTGGCCCGTGAGCTGGGTTCCGCCGATGATCCAGTTGGACTTGCTGTTTTGCGCCAGCGAGTCGGCCTGGGTGGGGTAGAGCCCGGCGCTGCCGTACTTGTCCGGGTCTGCGGCGGTCCCCAGTGACCAGGTGACGGTTGTGCCGCCGCCCGTGAGGGCCGACTCGCAGTTGCCGAGCACGGCCCTGATGACCGCGCCCGCCGGGACCGAGAACACGGCGGTTTCGACGGCTGCCGGGCTGACCGTAATGTCCACGATCATGGTGTCCATGCCCTCGCCCGATGCCGGCCCGTAGGCCCTGAGCAGGGCCGCCGAGGCGCTGCCGGCGCGGTAGATCTGGGTCGTCCCTGCGAGGGAGATCAGACCGTCGCTGCCCGCCGCGCCGCCCGTGGTGGTGCCGCCCGCTCCGGCCGTGATGGTCACGCCGCCGCCGTTGCCTCCGTCGCCGGTGCCGGCCGTGGCGTTGCCTCCGTCCCCGGCCGTGATGGTTACGTCGCCCGCGTCCCCGGCGTTGTGGGCGCCCTGGGAGTTGGTCGCCCCGCCGGCCCCGGTCGTGATGCTGTAGGCCCCGCCGTCCCCGCCCGCCTCGCCCGAGGCGCCACCCGTGTTCGCCCCGCCTGCGCCGGTCACGTGGTCCAGCGCTCCACCGGCCCCGCATGCCGTGGCGTCTGCCGCCGCGGCCCCGTCTCCGGTCTTGAAGTTGTACGCGCCGCCGGCCCGGGCCACGGTAGGCGTTGCGCCCGCATCTGCGGTCTCGACGTAAACGTCGGTGCCCGCGGTGTCGTCGCCGAGGTCGAAGCCCGAGATCGCCGCGTTGTCGAACTGCAGGGCCTCCAGGGCGCCAAGGGAGAAGGTCATGGGGTCGGTGCTCAGGACGGATACCGCCCCGCCGGCCCCGATGAGCACGCCGCCCGCGGACTGCAGGGTGACGGCGTCGGCCCCTGTGCCCGCGGACTGCAGGATGAGGCTGCTGTCCACTGCCCCGGTGACCGAGATGGTCAGATCGTCGCCGGCACCATCGGCCGCGTGCGTCCAGCTTGACGTTGTGTTGGCGCTGGACATCACGATCCCGCCCGCCGAGGCGGTCACCTGCAGAGCGTCCGCGCCGGTCCCGGCCGAGGACAAGATCAGGGAGGAGTCGACCGCCCCCGCGACGGCGATTGACAGGTCCTCTGCGGCGCCGGACGCCGTGTGGGTCCAGCCGCACGCGGTGTCGGCGCTGACCAGATCCAGGGAGGTTGCCGCCGTGATGTCGATGCCGCCGGCCGAGGCCGTCATGGCGATGGCGTCGGTCCCTGTGCCCGCGGAGGATAGGAACAGCGATGAGTCGGTGGCTCCGGCGACCGCGATCGTCAGATCATCCGCGGCCCCATCGGCGGTGTGGGTCCAGCTCGAGGTCTGGTTGGCCGAGGTGATCACCAGGCCGCCGGCCGAGGCTGCGATCTGGAGCGCGTCGGTCCCCGTTCCGGCGCTGGAGAGCACCAGGCTTGAGTCCACGGCGCCGGCTACGGCGATCGTCAGGTCTTCCGCGCCGCCGCTGGCGGTGTGGGTCCACCCGCAGGCCGCGTCCGCGGACACCAGGTCCAGGCCGAGGGCCGCGGAGATGTCCACGCCGCCCGCTGATGCCGCTACCTGCAGGGCGTCGGCGGCGGTGCCGGTGCTGGAGAGCACCAGCGAGGAGTCGGTCGCCCCGGTGACGTTGACCGTGAGGTCGTGGCCCGCGCCGGTGCTGGCCAAGGTGATGTTGGAGGCGGCGCCGAGGATGTCCACGCTGTACGCCTGTCCGGCGTCCATGTCCAGCGTGTAGGTCCCCGTCGGATCGAGGTTGAAGTTGGTACCCGTGAAGGTGAAGGCGCCGGTCAGTGCGATCCCGCCGGACAGGGTTGTTAGCCCTGTGACGTTCAGCGCGCCGCCGACGTTCCAGTCAGCCGCTGTGGTTCCCATGGTGTGACTCCCTTACGCTCCCGCGCAGCCTGCGGATCCCTCGAAGAACTCCACGCCGGTGACGAAGTCGGTCGCCACGCCGTGAACCAGGGTCTCGGTGTCCTCGTCCATGAACCGCTTGGGGGTCGGCGGCATGCCCACCAGGGTCTGCAGTCCGTGGGTGTCGCTCTGCAGGTTCCACTGGGTGGCCGAGGTCAGGAACGGGTTGAGATGCGGCGCCAACTTCCCCTTTTGGGTGTTGATGTCGTTGTCCGTGGTGAACGGCTCGTTGTTGGATTCGAGGATCTTGGTGATGGTCCTCTCCAGCGCGGGGTTTGCCGCGATCTTGGTGTAGCGGATGGGATCGCGCAGGCCGCGGTGGTTGGTGTTGTTCCATCCCACCAGCATCAAGGCCTGGAGGTTGGCCGGGGTCAGCGCCGCTGCCGCGAGGAAGTTGCTGCGGTCGTTGGCGCCGTTGGCCGTCAGGTGGGTGTCGCTGTAGAGCACCTGGCCGCCCAGCGAGTCGTAGGTGGTGGTGAAGGCGTTGTTGAGCACCGCGGCGTGCCTGACGTTGAGTGTCTGCATGACGCTGCGGGACAGGGAGTTAGCCCACTGCTGGACCAGCCTGAGCTGGCCGTAGCCGTAGCCGCCGGCCGTCCGGGGCAGGTGCTTTCTGGTCACCGCGAAGCCCATCCCGTAGAAGACCTGGGTCATCGAGTCCTGGAACACCCTGACCGCCTCATCGATGGGCAGCGGCTCACCGTCGGGCCACTGGCCCATGGTCCCGAAGCCGCCGTATCCGGCGGTCTCGGTGATGTAGTCCTCGGTGGGGTCGATGTTGAACAGCTCCGCGTAGTAGTTGGGCTGCTCGCGGAGGCCGTTGAAGATGCGGACCTGGACGTTCTGATCGTACTCCAGGGGGAAAGAAACGAGTGTCATCGGCATAAGATCACCTCCTCCTTAGCTCGAGATGTCGGCGAAGGCGTGCAGGGCGATCTTGACGATCCACTGCGCGTAGGCCGAGGTGAGGGTTGCGTCCGGGTTCGCCCGCAACGCCGTGAGGACGTTGTAGGTGGTTCCGCCGACGTCCATCTGCATGGCGCCGGTGGCCCCGACGATGTCGCGGTAGTCGCCCGCGCCGACCCCGCTGGAGTCGGCGTCGGCGATGCAGACGAACTCCTCGTCGGGGTCCGCGTACACGGGGACGAGCGTCCCGGCGTCGGCCAGGACCGATCTGCCGGCCATGGCCCCGCACAGCTCCGCGCTGGTCGCGGTCGCGATGGCGATCTGGTTGTTGGACAGGATCACCAGATCTCCCGGCGCCAGCGTCTGCGTGGCGGCCACGGGCAGCCAGCGGATCTTGGGGAACGCGTTGGCGGGACGGAACCCCGCGAGATAACCCTCATTTGGCATTTCTTAGCCCTCCAGGCCCCCCGTCCGCGAGAGCCTGCGGAGATCGCCCGGGCTGCCGCCCTTCGGAATGCGGGGCGTCGCCATCGCTTCCTCGATCTCTTTCTGCTGTTCGCGTTCGTGGGCCATGCGTGCCTCGTACAACTCTTTGGGCTGCTCCATCAGGATGCAGTCGCGGGAGTTGTGTTTCTTCGAAGATACCCGGTAGCCCTTGCTTTCGCAAGCGGCGACCCCCTGTGGGTCGTCCGGGTCTTTGGACGGCGACGCCCAGTAATATTGCATGGCGGGGTCCGGGTCGGTGACCAGGAGTCCCGCCTGGTTGTAGTTCGGGCCGGCGAGCAGCTCGTCGATGGTCGGGAACTCTGCGGGCTGCGCCTCGTCGGACGGTACCTCGTCGGGCTGCGCCTCGTTGGCGGGGCCCTTGGCCTGCTTGGCGTCCTTGCTGGTGTCCTTTTTCATGATGCCGCCTCCTCCGGTTTCTTTCCGGTCATGGCGTCCCAGCCGGCCTTTTGCAGGTCCTCGTTGTGCTTCTTCCTGGCCTCCTCATCGGTCAACGCCGGGGCGTTGCGGGGGACCCCCTGGTGGACGCCGACAGGCACCGCGGTTCCGGAGATCCGCTCCAGCTTGGCGATCTGCTCCTCTTTGGCGTCCGGGCCGAGCCCGGCCGGGATGAGGTCGCGGTACTCCTTGGGGAGCTCTTTGATCCGCTTTTCGTTGGCCTTGTCCTTGGCCTCGAGGCGGGTGGTCTCGCGCTCCTTCAGCGCGTTGTTCTCCTCCTCCAGCGCCGTGGCGCGGGCCTCGGCCTGCTCGCGGAGCTTCTGGTGCTCCCCGGCGGCCTCAAGGCGCGCGGTCTCGGCGGCCTCGTCGGCGGTCTTGCGCTCGGCGGCGGCGGCGGCCAGGGCTTCGTTCTCCTCCTGGAGACGCTTCAGCTCCTTGCCCTGGCCCACGAGGGCGGCCTTGTGCTCCTCGGCGGTGTAGGTCCGCGGGGGCTCGGCCGGGGCGGCAGCGGGCGGCGGGGTGACTTCCCCGGGCGGCGTGGCCGCTGGGGCGGTCGGGATCTGGTTCACGGGATCAAGTGGTCCTGGTGGCATGCTTTACTCCTCTGGCGGATTTGGTTTCCCGGGCGCCGCTCCGGGTGGAGACTGCATGTTTACGCCGTCAGCATCTTCGATCGGGCGACCACCTTGGCCACCGTTTTCCTCAGCGCTGAGCGACTCGGTTTCGGGGTTCTTCGGCATGTTGTGCGTGACCTTCATGGCCTGCACTTTTGCCGTTTGTTCCATGTTCTTCTTGATGGCGGCCTCGGCCTCCTCCTCGGTGGCGCCGGGGTGCCGCTTCATCCAGATCGTGACTGGCGACTCCAGGCCGCGCGAGATGTCCGCGCTGTCGAGCTCGCTTTGGGCCTTCGGATCTGACGGGTACCAGATCGGGGCGTGGATCACCTCGAGCTCGGCGTCCTTGTCTGGCACGTCCTCGATGCTCATGGCCGCCCAGACGATGCAGCACATCCGGTAGTAGCGCTGCTCAGCGTCCTGGAGGGCCAGCATCTTGTGCATCCGGATCTCAGCCAGGCCCCGCTCGGACAGCGCCGCAGCGTGGGCATTCTGGTGGCTCTGCTTCTGCTTGTAGCGCTCCGGGTTGATGCCCAGGGCCGCGGCCTTGGCCAGCTCCTCGCGCTCCATGCACTCCAGGTAGGCACCCAGATCGATGGTCCAGTCGGCGATCTCAATTCCGCCGCTGGTGACGATCTTCGCCACCGCCGCAGGGTCAAGGAGCATCTGGGGGGTCCGGTCGACCGAGTCCCCCCATGCGATGAGCTGCTTGAAGCCCGACATCTTGCGCATGTAGTTGTAGAACAGCTTGGCCACGCCCACATTAAGCGTCAGATCTACCAGGTCCTCGCCGGTGGTGATGTCCCAGAACGTGTCTTGCCAGCGGTTCTTGTGAATCGGGATGAACGGCAGCACGCCGTAGGGATTCGCGCTGCCACCATCCTTGGCCGGCGGAATATCGGGATCCACATAGCCCGTCTGCTCCAGGCCGTCAGCGCCCTCCGCAAACTGCGCATGCCAGCGGTCGGTCCAGAGGTTGTAGAGCACGCGGACGTCACCCTCCATGGTCCGGAACTGGTCGATGAACAGCACGCCCTCGGGGATGGTCGGCTCCTCGTCCAGCGTGATCACGGTGGCGCGGTTGCCCACACACCAGCGGTGCCGGATCTGCTTCTTGCCATCGATGGTCACGACGTCGGGCCAGATCAGGACATCGTTGCAGGCCTCGACGTGACGCTCCACCTGCTGCCAGAAGAGATCGAAACCGGTCCCCTTCAGCAACTCGTTATACCGCTCGCCGTCCTTGGGACTCTTTGGCGTGGAGCGCAGGGCCGGGCTCTTGTAGGCCACCGAGAGCTCGCGGGTGATGTGCTTGAAGGCGTTCCGACTGATGTCCATGTGGTCATCGGCTTTGCCCAGGACCGCCTTGCGGACAGCGTCGGTCACCCAGTTGATGAAGTACGCCTTGAGCAGCGGGGCCCACTCGTCGCGGAGCATCTTGACCCGGCGGTCGGTGGACACGCGCCGGTCGACCTCGCCGACCAGCTTTGAGGCCGCGACCATCTTGGCGGCGTACTCCTCCAGCGTGATCGAGGAAAGCTCATAGCTGCGCCACAGCACCTGCTCGGCCTGGGTCCTCGCGCTGACGTACTGGCGAGGGAAGGTGGTATCGAGCGCCTGGCCTGTGGAGCCGGTGTCAGCCATGAGCTATTGGGGATCACCGTCCGGGGGGGTGGGCAGCGAAGGCGCCTGGCGCACCATCTTGTCCCATGCCTCGATGGCGAGGGCCTTGGTGGTGGCCTCTGGCCCCTTGGCGTCGCACTCGTCGCAGGACGCCCAGAACCGGCCGTCGCCGGGGTTGTTCACTCGCAGTTGAATCGAGCCGCACTTGCAGGGTTTCATCAGTCCTCCACGATGCCCAAGATCTGGTGCTCCTGCACCCAGCGGTGCAACGCGCCGTTGATGGTTTGCTCGTCACCGGTGCGCCAGGGGATGGCCACGCGGTCGCCGCGCCTGACCTCCATGGGGATGCGTCGTCCCTTCTCGTCGAAGCCACCGGGCCCCCGGCCGGCGACCGTCCCAGCCATGGGCATCTCCAGGGCGATGTCGGGGCGGGCGATCCCACTGTCGCCGAACTCGGCCTCCAGGGGGTCCATGCGGATCAGAACCTTGTCGAGGATGGGGGTGATGCTGCTCACTTGCGCTCCCGTTCGTACTTACTGCACGCCTTTTCGTTGATTCGCAGCGGCGGCCACACGGCCACGACGGTGTCGTCAATCACCGCGGCCGACGGTGGCCCGTGGTGACATTCGCTGTGCTCGTCGCGCCATCTGCAGGTCTCGCACTTCATGCGGCCTCGTCGATCCAGGAGGGCAGCGCCTCCCGTGCGTCCGGATGGGATTTCTTGCCTACCGGAAGTTGGGCGATGGAGCTGTGCCACCAGTTGATCGCCACCAGAGGACGCTGACCGTTGGGGCGCTCTGCTGCTGCTGCTGCTGCGTTCCCGGCGCTGACTGTCGTCTCGTAGCTCACCAGGGTCACGCTGTCCGGCCCCTCGGGCCAGTAGACAGCAACGCGGCTCGTCTTGAGGAAATGACGCGCCCACCATTCCTGGCCGGCGTAGTAGCCGAGGGGCGGCTTGATGCGAACTGGGTAGGTCAACCTGCTTGCCTCTCTCTCTTCTCGTAGTCTACCCGTGCCGGGAACAGTTTGTAAATGGGGTACCTTGTGGCGTCCCCTGCGTGATCGATCGTCATGTTGGGATCGATCCGGCTCTTGATGGTCTTGTCCGGCTTCGCCCCCTTGTAGACCTGGTAGCGGTACGCCTCGATGGTGTGCCGACAGCGGGGGCTGATGAAAAGCTTGTCCCGCTCCAGCCTCGAGCGCACCGCCGTGAGCTGATATTCGACGCCCACATAAGGGCAGTGGACCACGCGGTAACCCTGCATCCGGAAATATTTGTCGCAGTCGTGTGAGCCCTTCCGGCCGCCCTGCCCCCCGCTCCGGGTGTCGTGCGGATCGCGGATGACGATGCCGCCGGGGTAGAGCTTGGAGCACATGTGGGCCAGGGTCCGGATGTCGCCGGGCTGATTGTTCGTGCCCACGATCAGCTCATCGATCTGGTGGAGGACGTCGCCGCGGTGCATGTGGTAGATCGCGGCGTGGTGCGGGGGATCTACTCCGATGATCACGTTGGCCCGGCGCTCCCCGTAGGCCGGCGTGTCGAACCGCTCCGAGCAGAAGTCGGCCGTGATGTCCTCCATGAGGTTGCCGTCCTCATCGCGCAGCGGCATCTCCCGGACGTGCCCCCCGGCCTCCCAGATGAAGGGCTGGAAGCAGCGGCCCACCAGCTCGGGCCAGCGCGCCTCGATCTCCCGCTCCACCGCCGCCCGATCCAGCATCGACTCGGCGAAGTCGAACAGCGCCGGGTCCACGAAGGGGTTAGCCCGCCCCGTCATGCGGTAGACCTCGCAGTCGGGGGATTCGATCAGTTTGTCGTGGTGGTCGCGGAGCTCGGCCTTGATCGTCGCGGTCTCGAAGATGTGGAAGTGCTTGCCGCCCTCGGAGGTGCTCAGCAGGGCGTTGGCCGCGGCCTCGTCGCTGATGTCCTGGCGCTCATCGTAGCCACCCCAAGCGCAGCCCTCGGAGCGGCTGGCGTCGTCCTTGTAGGCATGAAGCAGCACCACCGAGGCGCCGTTGATGAAGCGCAAGGTTTTCTTGGTCTCGTTGATGCCGTAGCTGCCGGGGAGCAGCCAGTGGCGCGGGGTGATCCGCCTGATGTGCCCCCAGACGTTGCGGATCTGCCGATAGGTCGGACCGAGCAACACCCCCTTGGTGCCCGGGAAGTACATCGCCGAGAGCACCACCTTGGGGGCCAGCGCGAAGGACTTGCCAGAGCGGCGGGCGCCCTCGGCGCAGATCATGCGGTGCTGAAAATCCCAGATGTAGGGCCACTGCTGGGCGCTGATCTCGACGACCTTGATTCGTCCGGGGCCCGGCTCCAAGGCGTCGCCCGTCCAACGGCCGTCAGGCCCGTAGTGCCCCTCGAACTTACCCGCTCCTCGGTTGGCCGCGACGTTCCAAACGCCGCCGTAGCCCCTAGTTAGAGTCCCCGCGTGTTCCCCGTCCCTGATCCGGAACCGCAGGGCCATGTCCACCAGCCGTTTCCCAGGGGCCAGCAACTCCGCTGAGCGCTTCAGCGAGTTCCGGCGACGCGGGCTGTAGATCTTGGACACCCTCTACTTTTACCATATGCCCGTGTTTTTCCAGATAATCGAGTACCTTCTCGAAGGCCTCCTGCACTTGCTCGTGCTCAAGGAAGGGTGCCGCCGCCACCGACGCCTCGCGGATTGAAGCGACCCTGGACCTGGTCGCCTTGATCGCCTCGTGGTCCAGGTTCACGCACGCCACGCGGTTCGCCTCCAGGGCATCGGCCAAGCACTTTTTGAAGTAGGCGGCGCTACCAAACTTGGCACGGCGAGGGAGGCGGGGAGGGATTCCCTGGGTCCCGCCGGTCAGCTCCCGCCGGAACTTCTGCACCTCGGCGAGCGTCCCTTCCTTGCACCGGTTCTTGCCGTTCTCGACCCAGCGAAGCTCCCACTTCTTGCCGGCGCGATGGGGGCCGATGACGTCCGAGACCTTGGGAGCCTTGGGTTTTCTAGGCGCCATCGTGCTCCGCAACGGTGGTCTTCGGCTCGATGCCCTGGTGCACCTCCAGCGCATGGCGCATCGTGTCCAGCACGGCCTCTACCTCGGGGTTCACGATGTCCATCCACCTCTCCATGTCCTCCGCCG
>CAYWWC010000020.1:3744-27486 GCA_964461615.1 uncultured Anaerolineae bacterium | reverse complement strand
GCAGCTTGTTAAGGAAGTACTTTCGGTATCCTTTCAACGCAACACCTCCCCGAAAAATAACCGTAACCGTTCAGCCATTGATACTAGTACTACAACGAGACTTCGAGCCACGGTCACCTCTCACTGCTGCTAAGGGGCGTCCTCGCCCCGCCTTCGAGGCGTTCTGTGGCGTTCTGGCATACGAGACGGGGCGAGGACGCCCCTCGATAGCGAGTTATGTCAAAATCTCGTTGTAGTGCCAGGAGCGCCGGTTGAGTAGCTTCGTAGCGCCAGCGGAGAAGCGTATCGAAGACTCTGTTGAAAAATGCTCGTCCGGTGGGAGTTCCTAACTTGTTAGGGGGTTTCTCGTCCACAAAATGACGCCCCGGTGGGGACAACCCGAACAAGTTCGGGAATCCGGCGCTCCCGAGTGGGGATCCGTCCCACGACCCGATGTTTTTCAACAAAGTCATCGAAACCAAGCGGGTCTTACCGGAGCAATTCTGGTTTTCGAAAGCCGCTTGGCTTCGATACACCCTTCCGCTACGCTCCAGGGCACTCAGCCGGCGCTACCCCCTGAACGCTTACGAATAGTCAACAGCCATGTTCCGGGGTTAGCGGAACATGGCTGTTTTGTTGAATTACGGTTTACGGGTTAACCAGCGTCAGGTTATAGAGACATGCGACACCCCAACCGTCAGTACAGTCCATCGGCGGGACGGGCGGGTCGGTACCATCATCCTGGTGTGGGAAGTTTGTCCAAACCGTCTCGTTCACCGCATGGAACGCTTGGGGACGGTACATGAGCGTGAAGGAGGGAATATCGGTCAGGTACATCTTGACTAATTCCGTGTACATTTCCTTCAGTTTGGCGGGGTCGGCTTCACCGGGGATCGCCTGGATCAAGGCATCCATGTCAGGATTTGTATACTGACCCCAGTTGCCGCTCCAGTTGCTCGCCATACCAACCCATTCGGAGCTCAGCAGATTGCGGATACGTCCCCAGGGCATGGTGGGGCCGGCGCCGGCGCTCCACATCATGAAGATGTCATAGCCTTCGGGGAGGGGGGCATCCGATTTGGTGACGACGGTCTGATAAACGGCCCATTCAGGGTAGTTGCTCGAGATCTCAATACCGATCTCTTTGCCGGCGGCCGCAACCACTTCAATCGCCGCCTGCCAGTCGGACCAGCCATTGGGGCAGGTAGCCACATAGCTAAGCTTTTGACCGTCGTATTCACGCCAGCCATCGCCATCGGTATCGGTGATCCCGGCGTCATCGAGCAGTGCCTTGGCACCTTCGATATCGTTGCCAGCCCACTGCAGGTCCTTGACGGCATCATGGTCGTACATGGCTTGCTCACCGGGGGTCGGGTTCATGAGCGAGCGCGGAACCTGATCGAAGGTAGCCGATTGGTTGGTCATGGCGTTGGCGATGATGGTGGGATAGTCAACCGCAATGGCAATGGCCTTGCGGACCGCAAGCTGGTCCAAACCGTGGGATTTCAGGTTGTAGAAGGCCGTTGGCAGGCTGGCGCCAATGCCATAAGGAGCCTCGGGCAGGTAGGTGGAGACGGGCAGCCCATAGTTGAGCCACAGAATCTGAATATTGGAGTTGAACTGCTGGCTGACATCCACTTCACCTTGTGCCAAAGCAACAGAACCGGCGGCGTTATCCTTAAAGATCGTATGCGACAGGTACTTCGGAGCAGGCAGCTTGCCCCACATGGAGGCATCCTGGCCCCAGTAGTTGTCATCACGAACGAGGACAACCTTCGTATCGTCCGTGAAGAATTTGTAATAGGGACCGGAATACACAACGTCCTCCGCGGTATCAGCCAGGAACTCGGTGGCATCGCCACCGGCGCGCTCTTCCAGTGTTTCGGTCCAGGCTTTCTGGATGACATAGTTGCTGCTCACGTAAGCAGCGACCAGCAGAGGATTGAGCGCTTTGCCGTCCGCATCCAGTTTGGCTTTGACCACAACCGTCTGGGCATCAACCGCTTCGATGGCGTCAATGTAATCTTTGTTGCCAGCGCCGGTAGGGGTATTGTACTTGACATGGCTGGCCCAGGTATAAGCGACATCGTCCGCGGTCACCGGGGTGCCATCGCTCCACTTGGCGGCAGCTTTGAGCTTGAAGGTGATCTCGGTATGCGCATCGTTCCACGCATAAGGGCCATCAGCCAGCAGAGGATACTGCTGGCCATCGAGCATGTTGTACAGGTACGGGGTTTCGAACATGGTGACGCGGGCGCTGTCCCCCTGGACAACAGCCATCGCACAATTGTTGCCGGAGGAGTATGGATTCCAACCAACAACCGAACCCCACTGTTGACCATTGAAGTACATGGTTTCGTTGCGAGGCAGAGCTCCAACAACGGGCTCCGGTGTGACCTCGACGATGACCTCTTTCTCCACCACGACCTCGACGGTTTCCTTGACGACCTTCTCGACCGGCACTTCCTTCTCGACGATCACGGTCTCGACCACTTGCTTCTCGACCACCACTTCCTTCTCGACGATCACGGTCTCGACCACTTTCTTCTCGACGACCACTTCCTTCTCGATGACCTCCGGTGCCGGTGGGGAACACGCCGCGAGCACCAGGCTGGCGATGATCACCAGAGCAAACAGACTCGTCCATTTCTTACGCGCAAACATTTCTTCCTCCTTAATTTTGTTTGTTTTGTTCCTCGGCATAAATTGCCGAGATCGGCTTTCGACGGATAAGGCGCGGGTGCGGCATCCCGCTACGAGAAGAGAAAGATCAACTTCTCGTAGAGGCCAGCTTCTATCCAAAAGTCCGCGTCATCACCTCCTTCTTCATCACCTGTCACTCACCTGCTTTTCGAGAAGTCTCAGCGTGAGAAACAGTCTCCGACAATCTTGTTAAGGATGAGAGCGATGGGATAGTCGTTCTACGCTGCTGGGATTAGACAGAATGGCCTTCACGACCAGCGCCACTGCGCCCATCACACTGGCATCGGGGCCAAAAGCAGATAGCACAATCTGCACCTGCCGCAGCATCTCAGCGAGGGCTCGTTCTTTGACCACCCGTTTGATAGGCGGTAGCAAGTGGCACCCCGCTGTGCTCATTGCCCCTCCGACGACGACCTGTTTGGGGTTAAAAATGTTGATTAGATTGGCCACCCCCACGCCGATAACGGCACCGGTTTCGGTCAGCGCTTCCAGGGCTACAGCATCGCCGGCATCGGCCGCCTGAGTGATGATAGAGAGGGTCAAAGGAGCATCCTGTTCGGCCATGAGTTGCGGGATCAGGCTGCTCTGGCCCACTTCTAACAAGGCCCGCACCCGCTCAATGAGAGAGTACTGATTGCCAAAAGCCTCCCAGCAGCCCCGGCTTCCACAACGACAGGGCCGGCTGCGATCCATCGTGACGTTGGTGTGCCCGATCTCCCCGGCGATACCGCCCGCGCCTCGATAGAGGTCACCATTAAGGAATAGGCCGCTGCCCAGCCCCACTCCGGCAATGAGAAAGATAAAGTCCTGGGTCTGGCGGGCGGTACCAAAAAGGTGTTCGCCCAAGGCTGCGGCTGTGGCGTCGTTTTCTACAAACACACGCACATCCACACACTCGGAGAAAGTCTGAGCTAGCGCCACGTTTCGCCACTGGAGATTGGGCGAAAAGAGCAAAATCCCGTTTTGGACGTCTACCATACCTGGCAAGGTCAGCCCCAAGCCTAGTAGACGCGCCCCGTTCGACTGGCTGGCAGTCTGCGCCTCCTCTACCAAACGGAGGGCGCAGGCAATGATCGCTTCCTGGAGCTCAGTCGGATCGGTCTCTTGCTGGCGGCGCCATAAGATCTGGCCGACAAAGTCGGTCAAGATTACCGAGATAAAGCCCACGCCCAGTTCCACGCCGATGATGCACCCGGCCTGAGGAGCCAGATCTAAAAGCGTGGCGGGGCGTCCACCTCCCAAGCGATAGCCATTGTCCAGGCCAACTTCATGGACCAATCCACGATCAATGAGTTCCTCGATGAGGCTCGAGACCGTGGTTTTGTTGAGGCCGGTCAGATTAGCCAGCCGGGCTCGCGACAGAGGCGCGCTTTCCTGAAGGTAGCGTAGTACCGTCGAGAGATTGATCTCCCTGACGCGCGGCTGACCACCGGTTCGATAGTGTCGTCCCATCGTTGCGCTCTCAGTTTGTTGTGAGGGGAAACTAGAAAGGAGTGATCTGGGGCTATGAGGGCAATCCAACCGCAATGAGCCTTGATTTTGATTTTGCCCCTTCACCCCCACTTGGTTCGTTGATACAACCAACTAACGTGGATTATACACCGAACTCCTTCATTTGTCAAGTTTGCGGGGGTAAAACCGCTTGTTTCTAGGGTTGGTTTGTTGGGGAGTTAGACTTTTGGGGCGCCCCTAATCATAGCTGCCTGGCTTTTTCGCCCGGGCCACGAACTCGCGGTACTGCTCCAGGCTCACGCTGTTGGGCACCGAGTGATCTGTACCGATGACGTACCCGCCATTCTCCTTCATCACCGGGATCACCCGTTCCATCTCCGCCCACATATCCTCTGGGTTCTCATAGCACATCGCATTCAGTCCCCCATGAAAAGCGAGCTCATCCCCGTAGCGGGCCTTAAGCGCCAGCGGATCCATCCCCGCCTTGACCTCCAGCGGATTCAGCATGTCAACACCCACTTCGATCAGCTCGGGAACAAAGGGATTGACATCGCCACAGGAGTGATAGTACGTCTTCAGCCCCTTGCTGTGCGCCCATTCAGCCGCTCGACGATCCGCCGCTTTGAACAGATCGCGGTACATCTGCACCGACATGAACTGGGCATTCTTGTAACCCATGTCGTTGTACCACATAACCTCGTCAAAATGATAACCGGCCTCCCAAACCATCTCGAGCAGTTCAATGCTCAGGTCGAGCATGGTGCTGACCATCTCAATGACCCACTCGGGTCGTTCTATCATCGCCAGAAAGAGCGAATCGCCCACCATGTGGGAGTATGTCACCTCGAAACCGAACCAGAGCACCCCAGTGATCCAGTCTCCCTGCTCGCGCCAGACGCGATAATCGCGCTTCAGGCTGTCCCAGTCAATGCGGTCGCGGCTCGGCTGCATCCGCTCCTTGGCCTTGGCCCACGAATCCGGATCTTTTACCGTGTAATCCAGATAGCCCTGGGCGCCAGTATTGAGCCAGTCCTTCTTCGTAGCCCCCCACATCGTGGTATAGGTCCGATATTCGTCCGTCGCCTCCAGCACTTCCATCGGAAAGCGCGGGCTGTTGTCCGTCCATATCTGGTGGACATGGTCCGCACCCAGGTACTCAGCCCAGTCGGCATTAGCCGGCATCCCCTCGCGTTCCCACCGCACAATGGTAGATGCCCAGGGAGAGTCAACGATCGGCGCGCGGTCCGCTTCCCGGTGCTCGTACATTCGTGTCATACGCTCGCGCGTGGTCATCTCTGGTCTGCTCATGCTGCCCCCTTTCTCCTGACTACCTGATCGTCTAACCGCTCAACACGCTCTCCATGAAAGCCACATACCGCTCAAAGACCGGCTGCGCCTCCTTCTTGAGCATCATCGGCCCCATGTGGGTGACACCCTCGAACTCGACCAACTCAGCCTCGGGCAGTAGTTCCGCTAGCTCGCGGGACATTTGAACCGGCGTGGTGTCGTCGGCGGTGCCGTTGAGCAGGAGAATGGGGACGCCGCGCACCTGGGGCAAGCCCTCGGCAAAGGCGGGGGCCTCCTGGGCGATGTCGCCCACGTAGTAGCGAAAGAGGTCCACCATCGTCTGGACGAACGTCCCTTCCAGAGGAGGATACATCAGGCGTCTCACCAGAAAAGCTCGCAGCCGCTCCATCAGGGAGAGGTCAGCGTAGTTCTTGAGAAACAGGGCCGGCGCGTACACGTGGTTGAAGATGCGGACGTAGTTTTGCCGGTTGACCCGCTGCGGCCAGAGTTCCTTCAGCTCCTCCAGGGCCTCAATGCGCTCCTGGAAGGCCGAGAAGATCGGCTTCCAGTGCTCGGAGAGCAGGTGTGGGTTGCCTAGCCCGCAGAAGCTCTTGACCCGCTCCCGGTGGCGGATGAGGAACGCCTGGCACACCATGCTACCCTTGCTGATGCTCAGCAAGTGGACGCGCTCGACATCGCTGAAAACGAGCGTATCCAGCAGATCGCGCAATTCGTCGGCCAGGTCTAGCATGTTGAACGGCGCGGTCTTGGCCGACGAGCCGCCGACGCCCACGTAATCGTACTGAAGAAAACGACACCGTCCTCCCAGGCCCCGGTGCAGGATAGGCAGCGCCTGCCGGTCCCACTGGCGGTAGTTGAAGACAGAACCGTTGACCAGCACCACTGTCTCTGGCCCATCGCCGGTCCATTGATAGGCCACCGTCCCGCGTCCCTGCAACTTCACAGTCGGCATCTCCCCCTCCTATATCTCACGTTTCACTTCGCCTGTGATAGCGGAAGTATCGGATCATCTGAACTTTGGCTGAACTTTGGAAGCCTCTTACCGCAATCGCTCGAAGATGCCCGCCGCGCCCATGCCGCCGCCGATGCACATGGTGACCAGGCCAAACTGGACGTCGCGGCGATTCATCTCATTGATGATCTGCACCGTGAGCTTGGCCCCGGTGCAGCCCAGGGGGTGACCCAGGGCGATGGCCCCGCCGTTGACGTTGACGATGTCCTCATCCATCCCCAGCTCGCGGATGACGGCCAGCGCTTGGGAGGCGAACGCCTCGTTGAGCTCGATGAGGCCGATGTCACCCAATGACAGGCCAGTGAGTTCTAAGACTCTGGGCACGGCGACGGTCGGCCCGATGCCCATTATCTCCGGCGGAACGCCGCCCACAGCGAAGCCCACGAAGCGGGCCAACGGCTTGAGGCCCAGGGCCTCCGCCTTCGCCCGCTCCATGACCATCACGGCTGCCGCGCCGTCGGACATCTGTGACGAGTTGCCGGCGGTCACGGTGCCCTTCGGGGCGAAGGCTGGCCGTAGCCTGGCCATCGCCTCCAGCGTCGTGCCGCGACGGGGGCCTTCGTCAGTGTCAAAGACGAGCGCGCGGGTCGCAGGCTGGCCGTTATCCATCACCACCTGCTCGATCTCCAGCGGCACGATCTCGTCTTTCCACTTGCCCGCATCCTGGGCCGCGATGGCCCGCATGTGACTGCGGTAGCCAAACTCATCCTGCTCCTCGCGGCTGACGCCGTACTGGTTGGCCACGTTCTCGGCTGTCTGCCCCATGCTGGCGTAGACCTCGGGATAGTTCTCGGCCATCCAGGGATTGGGCGCGAACTTGTTGCTGATCATGGGTATCATGCTCATGGACTCGGCGCCGCCGGCGATGATGCAGGCGCCAAAGCCGGCCATGATCTGCTGGGCGGCGAGGGCAATCGTCTGCAGGCCGGAGGAGCAGAAGCGGTTGACGGTCTGGCCTGGCACGGTGTGGGGCAGGCCGGCGCGCAGCAACGCGATGCGGGCCACGTTCATCCCCTGCTCTGCCTCTGGCATGGCGCATCCCATGATCACGTCTTCCACGTCTTCGGCCCTGACTGGTTCAGCCCGATTGAGCACCTCTTTGATCACTACAGCGGCCATCTCATCGGGCCGCACGTCTACCAACGTCCCCCGCTTCGCCCGGCCCACGGCAGTGCGGACGGCGGAAACGATCACTGCTTCTTTCATGGCTGCTCTCCTCTCAATTTCCTAATCTGGACAAGGCCGTTTCACTAACAAGCCAGAACCAAAAGGCTTTTTGCCACGAATTACACGAACTCGGAAGTGGAAACGGCCTCGGAAGTGGATACGGCTTTCACTAATTTTTTCTTTTTCGTGTTAATTCGTGAAATTCGTGGCAGATAAAAAGTGTGTTCTGAAATTCTTGCTTTTTGTGCAAGGATTTGATTGATAAAGGTACTAATTCCGCAGCGGCTTGCCCGTGTTTAGCATGTGCCAGATGCGGTCAATGGTCTTCTGCTCGCCCAGCAGCGACAGGAACGCCTCTCGCTCCAGGTCGAGGATGTATTGCGGATCCACCCACTGCGGCTTAGTGAGCTTGCCACCGCAGAGGATGTAGGCCGTCTTGCTGGCGACGAGGGCGTCGTGCTCGGAAGCGTAGCCGGCCTCCCGCAGCCCCCAGACCATCACCTCCAGCGCGGCCAGGCCGTTGGCTCCCATGGCCCAGATGTTCTTACCACGCACCGGCGGGCGGTAGCCAGACTCGGCCATCTCCAGCACCATGCGCTTCGCCTCGTGCAGCAGGTGGTCGCGGTTCATGACGATGCCGCTACGTACATATGATGAAGCGGCGTCGGCGGGGGTGAGGAAGCCCCATTGGCGGGCCTCTTCGGCGCTGGCGCTGACCTTGGCCATGGCGATCATCTCGAAGATGCGCTGCAGGAAGGGGAGCGGATCGGCGTTGGGAGTGTACTTGGCCACCGGCGAGACGACGCGGCGCAACAGCTCCTTGCAGCCGCCAGCGGCCGGTATCAACCCCACACCCGCCTCCACCTGGCCGATGTACGTCTCGGCTGCTGCGCAGACCGCCGACGCACCCATCACCACCTCCGCTCCGCCACCCAGTGCCATGCCGAACGGCGCGCTGACCACCGGCTTGGGGCTGTAGCGGAAGGCCATCAGGGCATCCTGGCCCTGCTTGAGGGCCGCCCCCAACTGCTCCCACGCGCCCTGCTGCGCAGCTACGGCGACCACAAAGATGTTGGCCCCGACGCAGAAATGCTGGCCCTGGTTGCCGATGACTAGCCCCACCCAATCCTTTTCTAACTCTTCCCTGGCCCGAAGCATCATCTTGAAGATATCGTCGTCTAGGGCGTTCATCTTGGAGTGGAACTCCAAGCAGAGGACGCCGTCGCCCAGGTCCACCAGGCTGGCGCTGAGGTTGCTGGCGATGACACGCTTGTCGTCGGCTCTGACGTCCTCAAGGTTGATGACTCGAGCGTCCTTTTCGACAGCAACGTAACTCTTGCTGGCAGGATCATACATTCGCAGTTCGCCATTCGCAATTTTGTAGAAGCTGGTGTGGCCGGCGGCCAGCATCTCCTTGACCCACGACGCGACGGTCATACCCTCGGCCTCCATCCGCTCCACCGACTCGGCCACGCCCAGCGCGTCCCAGATCTCGAACGGGCCAAGCTCGTGGTTGAAGCCCCACTTATTGGCGTTGTCAATGGACAGGATGTCGTCGGCGATCTCGGGCACCACGCTGGCGGCGTAGTTGATGCCAAAGGCGGTGGTGGCCCAGATGAGCTGCCCGGCGCGGTTGGTTTCAGCACACAGCCGCTTGATCCGCTCGCCCACGTCCTCCACGTCCTTGTGCTTGCCCACCGACTCGAAGCGCGGCTTGGTCGGCGGCTGGTATTCCATGGTCTCCAGGTCGAGCGCCCAGAATTGGCGGCCCTCCTCGGTACTCACCCGCTTGTAGAAGCCCTGGCGGGTCTTGTTGCCCAGCCACTTGCGCTCCAACATGGCTTCGATGAGGGCAGATCGCTTCTCGTGCTTCAATTCCTCACGATACGGGTCGTGGGGGATAACCGGATAGAGGTTGCCATCCACATGGGCCGCTATGTCAATGCCCACCAAGTCGTACAGCCGGAAGGTGGCCGACTTGGGGCGACCGATGATGGGGCCGGTAAGGCGATCCACCTCTTCGACGGTGTAGCCATTGTCCAACACATAGTTCACCGTGTGGGACCCAGAAATCGAGATGAAGCGGTTGGCGATGAAGTTGGGCGTGTCCTTGCAGATGACCACCCCCTTGCCCAGCGTCCGCGTGCCGAATTGCTTCATGAATTCGAGCACCTCGGGCTTGGTCTGCTGGTGGGGGATGACCTCCAGCAACTTCATGTAGCGGGGCGGGTTGAAGAAGTGTGTGCCCAGGAAGTGGGCCTTGAAGTCGTCGGAGCGCCCGTCGGCGATCTCCTTGATGGGGATGCCGGAGGTGTTGGTGCTAACGATACTGCCTGGCCTGCGGGCCTCCTCAATGCGGGCCATGAGCTGCTGCTTGATGTCCAGCCGCTCGACCACCGCCTCAATGATCCAGTCCGCCTCGGCCACCCAGTCGAAGTTGTCCTCCAGGTTGCCCAGCGTGACACGCTCGGCGACGTCCTTGGCGAAGAGGTTGGCCGGACGGGCCTTGACGCATCGCTGCCACCCTTCGTTGACGATGCGGTTGCGCACCGCCGGGTGATCGAGCGTCAGCCCCTTGGCCTCCTCCTTGGGCGTCAACTCCCGCGGGACGATATCCAGCAAGTAGGCCGGGATGCCAACGTTGGCCAGGTGAGCGGCGATGGCCGCCCCCATCGTGCCGGCGCCGATGACGGTCACTCGGTTGATGGCGTAGTTCATAGTTGCTCCTCCTTATTCTGTCGTTATGTCGTTACTGAGTTCACGTTTGACGTTTCACGTTTCACTTTTCACTTTCCCGCTTGTTGAGCTCCTCTTCCACCAATGCCCGGCGCAGGATCTTGCCAACGATGGTCTTGGGCAGCTCATCGCGGAACTCGACGAACCTGGGCATCTTGTATGGAGCCAGGTTCTCCCGACAGAAGGCGATGACCTCTTCCTCGGTGGCCGTCTGGCCCTCCTTGAGGACGACGTAGATTTTGACCCGCTCACCCTTGCCCGGCACCGGGATACCTGCCGCAGCAGCTTCCAATACCTTGGGATGCTCGTAGAGCACGTCCTCGATCTCGCGGGGGTAGATGTTATAGCCACCCGCGCCCAGGATCATGTCCTTCTTGCGATCCACGATTTGGAAGTAGCCGTCTTCGTCCATACGGGCCAGGTCGCCGGTGTAGAGCCAGGGACCGCCGCCCTCCGGATCGGGCCGCAGGGCGTTGGCCGTAGCGTGCGAAGCTAAGCCATCGTCGGGCATGTTCCAGTAGCCCTTCATCACCTGCGGGCCGCGAATACAGAGCTCGCCCACCTCACCGACGCCCAGCACCTTCTCGCCCGGATGCTTGCTATCCACGTCGGCATCCACGATCCTGGCTTCGGTGTCGGGCCACGGCAGGCCGATGGCGCCGATGCGGTTTTCGCCAAAGATGGGATTGCAGTGGGTCACCGGCGAGGCTTCGCTGAGACCGTAGCCCTCCACCAGCCGGGCGCCGGTGAGTTCCTGGAAACGCTGTTGCACCTCCACCGGCAACGGGGCCGAGCCGCTGTTGCAGGCCCTGATGGACGAGATGTCGTATTTGTTCAAATCGGGATAATTGTTGATGGCGACGTACATGGCCGGCACGCCAGGGTACAAGGTGGGACGGTGTTTGTCAATGTTCTTCAGAATGTCGTCCAGGTCGCGCGGATTGGGGATCAGGATCATGGCGCCAGCAATGACAGCGCACAAGTTCATGCAACAGGTCATGCCGTAGCTGTGGAACAGAGGAATGGTGGTCAGCGAGATGTCTTGTGCATCAACCGCATTCATCCAGACTTTGGTCTGGTAAGCATTGACCATGATGTTCTTGTGAGTGAGCTGCGCGCCTTTGGAGACGCCAGTCGTGCCGCCGGTGTACATCAGCACCGCCGTATCGTCCCAGGCGATCTCCACCGGCTGCGGTTTGGCCGGCGCATCAGCTTGCACATCGGCGAACCAGTAGGTGTTTGCATCGCCCGATATGTCGACTTGGCCCTCCTGTTTTCCCACGACGATGACGTGGCGCAGATTGGTGTCGCTTCGAATCTGCTTGATGATGGGGGGATACGAGGCGCCGAGGGTGACGATAACCTCAGCGCCGGAATCGTCGAGCTGGTGTTTCATTTCGCGGGCTATGTAGACGGGGTTACAGGGCACGACGATGCCGCCAACACGCAAGACGGCGTAGTAGGCAATGGGGAACTGCGGGCAGTTGGGCAGGTGGATGGCTACCCGGTCACCCTTCTTGACGCCTAACTCCTGCAAAGCAGCAGCGAAGCGGTCTGCCGCCTCGTTATACTCCTGGTAGGAGACCTTGCTGTCCCTGAAAATCATGGCCGGGTGGTCTGGGTACTTGCGTGCTGTCTCCGCCAGGACAGCGGACATGGTGATTTCTGGATATACAATGTGCTCCGGCACGTGGGGCTCGTAGAATTCGAGCCAGGGCTTTTCTTTGAACATGGTACACCTCCTTCGCTGCGAAGGCTACCGCCCATTCGCGGGCGTGGGAGCCTAATGGCGCTAACATTTCGCGCTGCATCGCCCTGAGCTAAAGCTCTGGGCTAAGAGAACGAAGCCCTACGGGCTAAAATCCAGCCCCGAAGGGGCTTTGTTCTCTCAGCGCGGGGACTTCAGCCCCGTGCGGGCTGGAAAAGTTAGCGCCATTACGCATGGGTCCCGCTCTGCTTCAAAATCGTGATCTACTGAGTCTGAGAAGACACGTTCGGACCACGGGTTACCTGAGGAGTTGTCGGGCGATCACCAGGCGCTGAATCTGATTGGTGCCCTCGTAGATCTGATGCAGCTTGGCGTCGCGCATGTACTTCTCGACAGGGTAGTCCTTGATATACCCGTAACCACCAAGAATCTGAACCGCGTCGGTCGTCACCTCCATGGCAGTATCGCCGGCAAAGCATTTTGCCATCGCAGATTCCATGGTGTTCCGCTGACCGTTATCACGGAGCCAGGCCGCATGCCAACAGAGCAATCGCGCTGCTGCTATCTTCTTCGCCATGTCTGCCAGCATGAACTGTATGGCTTGTTGCGCAGCGATCGGCTTGCCGAATTGAACCCGCTCCTTGGCATAGGCGATGGCGGCCTCCATCGCTGCCCGCGCGATTCCCACCGCCGCCGCGCCTACCCCAGCCCGGGATTCATCCAGCGTCATCAAGGCGATCTTGAAACCATCATGCCCCTCGCCCAGGCGGAAGCGTGCCGGGATGTGGACATCCTCGAAGATCACCTCACTGGTGTCTGTGGTTCGCTGGCCCATCTTGTCCTCTTTCTTGCCAGGTTTCACGCCAGGGGTGTTGGCGGGGACCATGAAGGCCGAAATGCCCTTGTGCCCCAGTTCGGGGTCTTCTTTGGCGAAGACAGAATAGAGGCTGGCCACGCCGCCGTTTGAGATGAAGTGTTTGGCGCCGTTGATAACGTACTCATCCCCCTCACGGCGAGCGGTGGAACGCATGGCCGCGACGTCTGACCCGGCATCCGCCTCAGTGAGGCAAAAGGCCGCCAGGTTGGGTCCCGAGGCGTGCTTGGTGAGAAGCTCCTCCTTCAACTCCGGACTTCCGGCGATCAGCAACGGTGTGAAGCCCAGGATGTTGCCTCCGAGACAGGCGGCGACCCCGGCGCAAGCCGCACCCAGTTCCTCGCTAAAGAGGCATCCCTCCAGTGAGCCCAACCCTGCCCCACCATACTCCTCCGGAACGGCGTAGTGGAGCAGGCCAATCTCGAAGAACTTCTTTACGATCTCCGGGCTATGGCGCTGCTCCTGGTCCAGTTCGGGGGCAATGGGCACGATCTCCTTTTGGGCGAAGTCGCGGACCAGCTTTCGACAGGCCCTCTGCTCCTCGGTTAGACTGAAGTCAATCATTCTTTCTCCCTTCTTGCATTTAGATTATACCAATTGCCCATTCAAGCACCATGAATCATGAGTCAATCGCCGGTTGAGTAGCTGCGAGCCATAGCGAGCAGCGTATCGAAACCAAGCATCCCTGCACGCTTCGTGCCCTTGGTTTCGATACGGCCTTCGGCCTACTCAACCGGCGGGCACTCGCTTATTCATGGTACTTCATGCGGCAACTGGTATTATATTGCAGGATGGCTATGGCGGTCTCTGATTATCTAAAACCCATTCGCTCGCGCGACCTGGCCCAACCACCGCCCACTGGGTTTGACGGTTCGTTCCTGCGTCTCTCGGTCGACGGCGATGATGCCAAACTTGGGCCGATAACCCTCCAGCCACTCAAAATTATCCAGGGCAGACCAGGCGTAATAGCCGCGCACATCCAGGCCATCGTTCAGGCAGTTGGCTACTCCTTGCAGCGCGCGACGGTAATATTCCAGGCGCCGCGCATCATCGGTGGCGCCGATCCCGTTTTCGGTTACTATCATGGGCACGCCGGCCACTTGAGCGGCGTAGCGAATGGTCGCTTCCATGGCTTCCGGCCAGAACTCGTAACCCATTTGGGTCAGCTCAACGCCTTCCTCAGGAGGCAGCGGGCCGTCGGGGCTAACACGCCGGCGGGTGTAGCATTGCACGCCCAGGAAATCATCCTGCCGAGCGGCCTCCAGGAAAACGTCTTGGACTTCACGGCGAAGGTGGTCACGCCTTGCTTCGCCGCCCTCGACAGCCTGCATATCTGACATAGCGATAGTCAGCCCCACCGGCAGGCCGCTCCGTTCAGCCTTGATGGCCGAAGCGGCCTGCTTGTGAGCCTCTAAAATCACGTCACGCCCTTGCTCGGTAACGGCAAACAAATACGGACTGAAGGAAGCCGAGGTCAGCCCAAAAGCCTGCCTGGCCGTCTGCACAAAAGCGGCCATCTGCGCGCCCCTCTCCTGGTTGGGTAAGAACAGAAGCGGAATCATGATGGGTATATTGACCTCATTGATGGTGCAGACATAGTCAATGAGGTCGCCCAGGTGGCGGGTGGCGTGGGCGCAGTAGCGGGCGAATCTTTCAGCGGTGTCCATGTCCGTCCAGCCCCCGGCCGAGATCAGCCAGCGTGGTGAGGTGAAGTGGTGAAATGTGACCATAGGCTTGAGGCCGTTTTGGTGGCAGGCCAGCAGCATCCGCCGGTAATGGTCCAGGACGGCCTGGGAAAAGTGTCCCTCTTCCGGCTCGACGCGCGCCCACTCGATGGAAAAACGGTAGCTGTTGAAGCCCAACTCGGCCATGAGGGCGATGTCTTCGGGGTAGCGGTGATAGTGATCGCACGCATCTCCCGATGGCTCCGCAAAGATCGTCCCCGGCAGATGCTCCAGCAGCCAGAAGTCGCTATTCACATTGTTCCCTTCCACCTGGTGAGCAGCGGTGGCAGTTCCCCACAGAAAGTCCTTTGGAAATTTCACTTGCATGTTGGCAGTACCTCCTTAATAATGATGTTCGTGTTGCGAGGGCCTCAAGAGCACAGCAGGCCAACCCGAAATTCATTGGCTACATGCTCGACCTGCGCCCCCAATTGCAGACCTTTCCTTGTCGCCTCGCGTACGTCTATGCCAATAGTATATCAGGATTCGGTCTCGTCTGCAAGGCTAGCTCAGGTTACCGGCAGCCGCTCCGCTGAGTAACCCAGATACCGCTTCTCCTCTACCACGCGACGAATACGGTCCACCGCCTCCCACACCTCGCCGAAAGACGTGTAGAGAGGCGCCAGGCCAAGACGGATGTTGTCCGGCTCACGGAAGTCTGGCAGCACCTCCATTTCCTCGATCAGTGCCAGGTTGATGCGGTATGCCTCTGGGTGACGGATGCTGACGTGCGAGCCGCGCCGAGCTGGGTTACGTGGCGAAGCCAGTTCGAAGCCCAACGGAGCCAGGACCGTGTCCACCAGGTAGACCAGGTACGAGGTCAGGCAAACCGACTTGCGGCGGACACGCTCAAGCCCCGCCGCCTGCAACAGATCAAGGCCAGGTTCTATCGCCAGCAACGATAAGATGGGTGGAGTGCCGGCCAAAAAACTAGTTATCCCCTCCACCGGCTCGTACTCCAGATCGAAAGCAAATGGAGAGCGGTGGCCCCACCAACCCCATATCGGAGACGTAGTTTGTGCTTGCAGGTCGCGTCGCACATACAGGAAGGCTGGCGCGCCAGGTCCACCGTTGAGATATTTGTATGTGCATCCAACTGCCAGGTCAACTCCCCAACGGTCCAGCTCCAGAGGAATCACGCTAACGGCATGGCATAGGTCCCACAGAACCAAGGCCCCCACCTGATGTGCCCGCTCCGTTATCGCCTCTAGGTCATACATGAAGGAGCTCTTGAACGTGGGATGAGAAACAGTGACCAGTGCTGTCTGTTCGTCAATGGCATTGAAGAGAGCCTGCTGATCAATGGTGATGCCATCCGACGAAGGAACCAGGTGGAGGTGATGACGGTTGCCCAGCAGGCGAATGCACCCCTGGAGGACGTAAAGATCAGTGGGGAAATTCAGTACATCGCTCACAATGCGGTTCCGCCGTGGCCGCATTGCCAGTGCCATCATCGAGAGCTTGAAGAGATTGACTGATGTGGAATCGGTAACCACAACCTGGTTCGGTCCTGCCCCCAAAAACCGCGCGATCTTTTCTCCCACCCTTTTCGGGGCCTGATACCAACCAGCTTGCCAGCCCCGGATGAGGTTCTTCCCCCACTCCACTTCCATGACCGCCTGCATACGTTTCACTGTCTGTCGGGGCAACCGGCCCAAGGAGTTGCCATCCATGTAGATCAGATCGGGCTCAGCGACAAGAAATGCCTCTCTGAACGAGGCGAGTTCGTCTTCTTTGTCCAGTTGCTGGGCAAAGTCGGCCCCTGGCTCAAACGGCACGTTTGCCATCATTCCCTCTCCCTCATCTCTGGCCTCACCACGCTGAACACCTCGCCTGCACCGCTGAACGTGTAGTGCCACCAACCGTCAACGTCCGCAACATTCACAAGTTCGGAGTTGCCCAAGCGAGGGTTTCCGCCCTCGTGCATGGCAGTGGCGAGCAGGAATTGGAAAGCCTCTTGGACTTCGGGAGGCTGGGGAGCGAGGAGGGAGGCGAGGGCTTGGAGTTTGGGGGGAAGGTTGGTGGTTGTGCTTTTCATGGTTGATTCTCCCCTGTTCCAAACAGGCGTCTCTTCTAGTTCTTTCGCCTTCGCCTCGGCGGGAGCGATGACTTTTGTCCCGAGGAATGCAAGCAAGCCCTCAAGTCTAAGGTGACAGTGGCCATTTCCCCCCCCTCCCTGTTTATTCCAACCCTACCGCCCGGAAAGCGGCGCTAATCGGATCGGAGTAGAAGATGATCTGAAGCTTGTCCAGCACGTCGGAGGGGATGTCGGCGAAGTCGCGCTTGTTCTCTGCCGGGAGCAGGACGCGCTTGGCCCCGTTGTCCATGGCCAGTTGCAGCCGCTCGGTCAGCAAATTCACCTTCAGCAAGCCCCCTCGCAAGCTCATCTCCCCCAACACTACCAGCGATTCCACCATCGGCTTGCCCAAGAGCGCGCTCACCATAGCCACGAAGAAGGCCACCCCTGTCTCGCTTCCCTCCTTGGCTCCCATCAAGTTGACCAACTGCACATGCAGGTCGTAGTCGTTGGGATTCTTGCTCCAGCCCAGCCGCGAGGATTGGGACTTGAGATAGGTGCGAGCTGTGTCAACAGCATCTCGAACCGCCCGGGATAGCGCGCCGGTCACACGTAGCTTGCCGCTGCCCTTCGTGGCCTGCGCCTCGATCCGGAAGATCACCAGTCGGCCGTTGGCTTGGTCGGTGCCCACGGTGAAGGTCACGCCCGGATCGAGCTGGCCCGTGGTGATCAGCCCGCCGCTGGTTTGCTCTGGCACGGCGACGAAGGTCTCCTGGCGGGTTTCAAGGTCGATGTACGAGAAGTTGACCGCCCAGAACTCCAGCCCGCCCATACGCCTGAGTTGCTCTTTGACTCGCCGCCGTCCTTCCAGGGCCAGTTGCAAGTACTCCTCCAGCGCATCCTGGGACACTTGACCGTCTGGATGCATAAGTTTGACCAAGCCGGAAACTGTCTTACGCACTGCTCGTACGTCGCGCTGATTCAGATGGCTACCCAGGCTGAAGTGTCGGTCCACCAGGTCAGCGTAGCTGGTCTTGCGCAGGGAGCGCCATACCTCGGTGATGTAGTCTACCACCAGACCGTAGTGATCGGTCAGATATTCCGGCCTCATTTTGTCCATCTCCCAGCCCGGCAGGTAGAAGTGGATGCGGTCAATCAAGGCCAGGTCTTGCATCTGGTCGGATAGCGGTTGCAAGAGATGCGAGGTCTTGACCAGTGTGGCCACGTCGCCGTCCAGATTGCCATTGAAGACAATGGATGCCTCTGCGGGCACCTCTTCTTTGCCGCGTGAGAAGCTGCCTGATTCCATGAAGTCCTTGAGGATCTGGACGCCGTTAGGGTCTTTGAAGCGCACTCCGGCCACCTCGTCGAAAGCGACTACGTCCCATAGCCCGACCAGGCCGATGCGTCCGGTGCCCAAATGCATGAAAAGCTGGGCCACGGTGGTCTGTCCTCCTGAGATCAGGATGGCGTAGGGGGAGATTTCGCGGAACACGAAGCTTTTGCCGGTTGCCCGAGGCCCAAGTTCCAGCAGGTTGTAGTTGGTCTCGACCATGGGGATCAGCCGGATCAAGTACAGCAGCTTCTTGCGCCGAGTGAAGTCGGGATGGGTTGATTCCAAGCCGAGGCTGCGCAACAGCATGTCCAACCATTCGTCGGTGTTGAAGCTCCTCCGCACAGCCAGGAAATCACTCAGGTCTGTCGAGGGCTGTTGGATAGGTTTCAGCCGCTCAATGGCAAAGGGGCGAGTGACTCCTCTCTCCTGGAAGTCTGGATCGTAGATCAGATCAACCAGGGCCCAGATGCCGCCGACCAGCAGTTTGTCATAGCCGTGGACGATGTCATCAGCGATGCGGGCGTCTTTGACCCCTAGATTAACTAACCCAGCCCAGAAATGGTTCACGTTGGTGTCCAGGTGGACCTTGACCTTGTCCAGGATGCGGTGGCGGCCCTTCTGGCGGGTGATGGCCTTGACCTTCTCGCTCTCGTCGGCGCGGACGTAGTTGCGGCTCAGGGTTTCGCGTACGTAGTTCAGGCCTTTGGCCACGATCTCGGGGTCAGTCGAGGCGCAGTATTGACCCAGCAGGTACTCCAGCACGTAGACGGGCACGTTGAAGCCTACTTTGGTCTGACGTACCAAATCCTTGCGCACTACCCGACCAGGGAAAGCGTCGGCCAGCTTTTGATCCAGTTCATCCAGCACAAGCGTCTTTTGCATCATAAGCACTCCATTGTTACCACAAATCTATTTCGCTTATGGCCTCCTGCTCGGCCAGCACCTCGTCGGTGACGGCGTCGCGGAGCAGCCAGCGCACTTGGTCGTCTGGCTCCAGGCCACAGCCCATGGGCAGGAAGACATCTACGGTGGCCGGACCGCCCGGCCCCACGACGCAACTGAGTGGTGGAACCACTGGCTGTCCTGCTTTCTCCAGGCTAAGAGCCACCTGGCGAGGTTGGTCGAACATGTCGGCCGATACAGGCTCTAGGACGACCTTGAATTGAGCGCTGCGGATTACCTTTGGCAACTCTGCCCGCACTCCCACAGGTCGGCTCAGCATTTGTTGGGTCACCTTCAGATGTGGCACCACCAACTCCTGAAGCGACAGTCCGCCATGGACGTAGTTGTACGGCCCCGGCGTGCGGAAGCAGCCGATGCCCCGAGGAAACCAAGCCACCAGGTCCCGGCTGCCTGGGACCGAAAAGCGCAACTGGTTCGTCTTGCCCAGATCCGGCCCTACCAGATAGCGGGATTTCTTGGCCAGCGCCGGGACGGTCCGCACGTTGACCTTTTCGTGCTCCCCGACCTCATCCAGCAGCAGGAAACCGTGGTCGGCCACCACGTGGACCTCGTTCACGCCCAACGCCAGGAGCTTGTGTACCCCTTTCTTGACTGATTGGAGCAACGTACCAAACGTGTTCCAGGCCAGTTGGCTGGCTGTTTCGCCCACCGCGTCCAGCGTCGTGTCGAAGACGACGTAGACGGTAGCATCGGGTATTCGCTTGGCTGGTGTCTTCAGCAAGTCATCCAGGTTGTAGAAAGCTACCTTCTGGAGATGTCGCTCCAACCATTTTCGCCGGGCACTCTTGTCCTTCAAGTTGCCGCTGTTCTTGATAATGACCTCCCAAGCAGCGGCGTAGGCTACCTGTCGGCGGTCGCCGCCGGGCAAGAGGGCGGCCATGCCGATGGCAGTTACAGTGGGGATGGCAGCGAGGCGGGCGGTGAGCTGGCGCTGATCTCCCGCGTTCTCGCCCTCCAGCGCCTGCCACAATTCTTCGCCTAGCTCGTAGCGCAGGGCATCCACGAACATCACTGCCACCCGCCGGCCCTTTCCTTCGGCTCCGCTCAGGACAGGTTTAGGTTTGCCTATGGCCTGGGCCCAAAAGGCTTCTTGAGCGGGCAGGGCTTCTGAAGGCCACCGGCCCTCTGCCTCCAGCAAGGTGCAGAAGCGGTCGTTCATGCGATGCAGGATGTCGCGATAGCTGCGGGCGCAGCGGTCGCGGAGCCGGTCGTGGGAATGGGCAGAGGCATCCAGGGCCTCGCGCAGGCGGCGATAGTCCTGGTCAATACAGAACCCGCCTTGGGCATAGGCGCGTAGGGCATCAGTGGGCCGAACCCAGTGGTCGAGTTTGCGTCGCAGCACGTGAATGGCAGTCAGTAGGTCTCGGCCCAGGACCAGCAGCCCCCAGCCGGGGTCTCGGCCCTGACGGGCCCAGAAGTCGTCGGCCCGCGCTGCGATGGGGCCATCGTGAGCTTGCAGCCAATTCCGCCAGTCATCCTCGCTCTCCAGTGACTCCAAGGTCTTCTCGACGTGGGCCCAGAGAGCCTCCTGCACGTTGGCGAAGGTGTCCCTGAGCGTCAGCCCAAGGTCATGGGGCAGACTCACAGCCCAGCGCGTCAGGTCGTAACGGAATTGGAGTTCGTCGGCCAGGCGGGCGTAGGTCATACTGTAGGTCCGGTCGTTCTGCCAGCGGGTCACGAAGGCCCAGCAGCGGTCGCGGTGGTGGGGCTCGGCCAGGCGGGCAGGGTAGGGGAAATCCTGCAGCTCACAGCCGTGCTCACGCAGGTTGAGTTCGGCCTGGGTGTAGGCACAGGTGAGGATCAACTGAGCAGCCAGTCGCCGGGCAACCTCGTTGGGGTCATCCTCGGGCTGGGCCGCCAGACCGAAGACACTCTCCAGTTGAGCGAAGAAGAGGCCGTCAAGCTTTTCCTGCTTCAATTCGGTGAGCATCGATTGTGGCTGAGCCAGGAAGCGGAGCAAGGCATCATCGAAGTTGCCCAGCAGCGTTTCCCTCGCTCGCTCCAAGTTGGCGAGGTTGTACTCCCAAAAAGCACGCCCCTTACCCACCGAGCGGGCAGCCAAGCGAGGCAGCAGAGCGCGCAATTCGTGGGCCACCTCCGGATCGTCGGGGGAGTCAAGGTTTTGGTGACGCAGGAATTTGTAGAGGCGGTCGCTGAAAATGAGGCTGGTAGCGAAGAAGGGTCGCAGAATCTCTGCGTCATCCTTGCTCATAGGCAGATAGACGACGGCCCGCTCGCCTGGTGCGCGATTGATCAGCCGGTAGCGCACCTGGAGCAGGCTGCCCTCGTAACGCCACAGCGGGGCATCGGTCAGGTGGTCGAGCAGGGCAGCATATTCCTGCTCAGGGTCGAACCAGAGGATGGTGTCGTGGCGCGTGGCGCGGTTGAAGTAGGATTGGAAGTGATCGGTCAGAGCTTCAATCAACATGGACTGGTCCCTCAAAGAATGCTATAGTCCCCGATGTTCTCCATCCAATGCACAGAAAGCACGCCACCCTCGGGGCCTGAGGGGATTTGATGGAGCAAGTTGTACGTTTCCTCAGTCAGTGTCTCAAGCTCCGATGCATCAACCAGCGTTCGATCCAGAAAAAGGCGTGCATTGAAACCCTTATCATCAATGGCCAGCATAAGCAAGCCGAAACGATTCAGACGCCGTGTTTCTTCCCCATCCCGCTCCTCTCCAGCGCGCTTCTTATCAATGATTTGCCTCAACAGGTCATCATGGTCAGGACGGAAGAGGTAGTATTCGACGTAGGGTGGCCGGCTCTCGTGGCGAACGAAATCGCCAATAGGTGTCTGGAGCCGGGATACTTCGTCTTCTGGTCGCGGGGCAGACGGTTGAGGCGCTGCGGGCTTGCGACCCCGACGTGATTTCCTTCTTCTCCTGGCTTTGCTACTCATTTCTTCCTCCCGCAGGTACCGGTGTCACTTGAGCTTGCGCTTTCTCTTCTGCTTCTTTCCCTTAGCTGAGGGCGATGCCTTGGCCTTCTGCTCCAAAGCCTGTCGCAGCCCCTGCGCAATCTCCTTCAGTGTGGCGGCGCTTTCTTCGTCGGCGAGGGTTTCCAACAGACTCGTGACCTGGCTCATCGCCTCTACCAGCTCTTCGTCCAGCTCTTCCGGAGGAACACTCGTCTTTCCTTCAGTAGCCAATTGGCCTATGATTTTTAGAGCCCGATACCACCCTGGGCTCTTCTTCGGAACCAGCAGAGTCACTCCCAGTTCGTCCATCATCTGACGAACGGACTCCACGCCATCTTGCCGGCACTGAGCCAGCAGTCCCAGATGCATGGCACCGGAAATAAAGAGCTCTATGTCTCCATTGGCCCAGACACGATTGAGCAACGTCTCGATGTAGCGAATGACTCTGTCTTCGAGCAGCTTGGGATGTCGGTCAATGTACGCCAGCGCTGTAGCCGCGTCTGGAGTCGTCAGGAACCTGAAGGTGGTGGACACAAGCCACCGTGCCTCAATAGCACGATAGCCGAACTGAAGCAAATACAGCAGGATCAGCACGCCAATAGCGCCGATAACCCACCACAGAATCGTCGGCATCTACACCACCTTCCTATGCCGCAACACCTCCGCCCCCTGCAGCGGCGCGATGTTCACCTTCACCCCATCGTCTTCGGAAAAGAACACGGATCGGCAGGATTTGCGGATTCTGACGGGATCAACTGGATATGTCTGAGCGCTTCTCGCCTCATTTTACGCCTCATCAGGCGAGGTTTGCGCCTCATCTACTCTGGGCAAGACGTAATAAGTGCCCCGCCCTACCCCCCGTTGTTGCAGCAAGCCTCTGGTAACCAGGTCGGCCAGGTCACGCTGAGCCGTGGCCCGCGACACTCGGTTCCACTGACTGTATAGCGCTGTCGTCAGTCGTGGCTCGCGCAACAGTAATTCCAAGGCTCGAATCTGGCGGGTATTCAAGCCCAATGCGGCAACCTCTGTGCCTGCCGCTTGCTGTATGATTTGCCCCAGGGCAGTGATGCGTTGCTCAAGGCGCACCATCTCTACCGCAATGCCTTGCACAAAGTACTCCAGCCACTCGGTCAGATCACCGCTTTGGTCTGCCGTTGCCAAGGCCGCATAATAGGACGAACGATCCAAATTGTAGTACTCTTCCAGGGCGAAGAACCGTTTGGTGTCGAAGCCTCGCTTGTAGAGGACCAGTGTGGCCAGAGCGCGTGCCGTACGCCCGTTGCCATCCACAAAGGGATGGATGCGGACGCACTCGTAGTGGGCGATACCGGCCTGCAAGACAGGCATCAGCGTGTTAGCTTGAGGGCCGTTCAGCCAGGCTACCAGGTCGGCCATCAGGCCCGGCAGTTCGTCCCGATCCGGTGGGCGGAAGCGAACCTCGCCAGTAGCCGGGATACCGACGACTACAGGCACCTGTCGGTAATGCCCGGCCTCGTGCTGTGGCAAGATGCCTCCCACGACCAGACGGTGTAGCTGACAGATGGAGTCCTCAGTGACAGGCTTGTCGGGACGGCTCTGGTATTCGCGGTCAATGTAGTCCAGCACCTCGACGTAGTTGAGAACCTCACGCTTCTCGCGTGGATGAGCGGTGACCTCGCGCCCTTCTATCAAGTCGCTGACCTCCTCCAGAGAGAGAGGGTTGCCCTCGATGCTCGTCGAGTGGTGGGCACTGCGGATCAGGGCCTCGTGGCGAAGCCGGGACTCCCAATGGACTGCAATCGGCGCACGCAGCACCACCGCTCGTGCCGCCTCGATGCGGCCGATCATCTCAATGAGAAGATCCG
>CAYWWC010000020.1:0-3644 GCA_964461615.1 uncultured Anaerolineae bacterium | reverse complement strand
GTTGGGTTTGAACATAGATCACACCACCTTCCTATACCGCAACACCCCCGCCCCCTGCAGCGGCATGATGTTCACCTTCACCCCGTCGTCCAGCACCGGGTCGTAGACGCCGCCACGATACGGCCCCTCGGCCCAGTCGGGAGTGTCGCAGGCCACCTCGCCCTGGATCACGGCCAGCAGTCGCTTCTCGAACTCGGCCAGGTCGTCCAGGACGGCCTCGGCCTGGTCAATGCGGCGGGCAGCTCCTCGCTCACCCGTGGCTTTGGCCGCCCGGGCTGCCTCCAACTCCGTCTCGACTGCGCGGCGGCGGGGCCAGAGGTAGAGGGTCTGTACCTTGCGCAGGGTGTCCCGATCCAGTTTGTGGATGTGGACGAAGCAGGCGAAGGTGCTACGCGGGCTGGACAAATGCCAGATGATGGGGCGCTTCTTGTAGAGTTTGGTGTGCCACTTGAAGAACGGGCCATTCAGCCAGTCGGCGATGCCCCGGCCCAGTACCTGCTTGATCTCCGTCTCCATCCTGAAGGCGGCCTCCTCGCCGAACTCGACCTCCATACGGCGGCGGACCTCGTCCAGGGCAGTGGTTTGGCCAGTACCGGGTGTCAGGGGCAGGATGCCATCACGTTTCTCTTTGAGGGCCTGGAGCAGGAAGTAGGAGACCAGGCGGCGGACGTGCTCGCGGCGCTTTTCCTCGTCCGACTTGCGTTCCATCTGCGGCCAGACCAGCTCCGGCGGCCGGTCGCCCAGTTCCCGCTCGATGAGGGCGCGGTCTTCGGGGGATATTTCATAGAGATTGTAGACTACCTCGTCAATCTGGGTCTGGAGTTGTTGCAGGCGGGCGTCGGCAGCGGGTTCAACAGTACGGAGGTAGTCTAGCAGAGATTGGAGATTGGGTGTTTCCAGTTCGATGGTCGTCCCTGCAAGCCGAATGCCCTGGTGGGCCTGGATGAGCCAAGGGACGCCGAAGCGAGTGCAGGTTTCGTTGCCGGTGTCCCAAGAAGCTCTGAGGGCATGGCCTATTGATGCACAAGTTTGCAGAGTCTCATTGGTGATTTGGTCGGGCTTGACATAGGGCACCGATCCAACATAACCCACCTCGAAATTGCGGATGATCACCATCTTCAGTAGTGCGGCAAAGGTTGATGAGTTCATCAGGGCCAAAGTAGGCCAAATGAGTGCGTTATCATCGAACAGAACGGCAGCACCGACATTACTGAATATACAATTCGCAGGTAGAAAACGTACATTGAAACCCTTTACAGTAGAAATCGGATACGTCAAGCCTTCCTTGAAGTAGTGATGAAGATTAGGAAGAGAGTTACCCATCTCGGCATGGAGTTTCTGAGCCCCAGAGGACCAATCAATCAATAGATCAATGTCGTAGTAGTACTTGGAGTAATCCCCACCCTTAGCAAATGGAATCCACCTATGTTTGATACCAGATACCGGCACTTCCCACCATCGACGCAAGAAGCGCTCATTATCTCCTGTTTCTTTACCTGCCCTCACAATGGCGCAAGTTGGTTCAAAGGAAGGCGTCTCCGCAAACATCTTTCTCAAGTTTGAAGAAGCCCAGTAAGCTATCTTGGAACCGGGTAAGTATGAAAACTCGGCATAGGGAACTAAAAAGACCTCCTCCGGCATAACCTCTTGATTGAGGAGTTTAGACAGGGCATTTGTGAATCGAGGATGATGCCCTTCATCATCATTATAAGCTGTAAGACGGAAGAATATGCTTCGAAGGTCCTGTTTCTCGTGATCTTGAATACTCTTTCTTAATACCGTCGCCGCTGTTTCAACCATGGCATCATCCAGTATACCGAAACCCAAATCAAGTAATGTGGGCAGATGCGTCTGTGGAAGAATGACTTCAGTTCTCAGAGATTCACATGAGGATAGACCGAGAAAGGTCCTTGACGTCAAGGCTCCAACCAGGCCAGTTGGCGCTAGGAGATCTAGGGCTCGCTCGAAAAAGACGTCATACACGTCTCTAGGCTTCCGTGGGTATGCACTATGGACCTGCCTCTTGCCCTTTGAAGTGATCCTCCCATACGGCGGATTCATCACTACCACATCGTGGTCATTGAGGAACACATCCAGCAGGTGGACAGATTTCTCGGCTTCTTCGGCGAAGAGTTGGGCGTTGAGGTCGTGGGTCTGGAGCGCCTCGGCGGCGAAGGCGCGCAGGTCGTCCAGCAGGCGGGCCAGGGTGTAGTGGGCGCCCCACTGCTCAGGCACGACGCCGGAAATCTCGGCCAGGGATAGCTGGCGGGTCTCCGGCTCGAAACCAGGTAACTCCCGCTGCCGCTTGGCGTCCCATTCTCGCACCGCTTCGTGACCAGCCTTGGCCAGGATGTCCCGCAGCCGCTCCTCCACCCGCAGCAGGCTGCCAACCTCGGCCACATTCTCCATCTTTTCCAGCACCTGCCGCACGGCGTCCTGCACCACTTTGTCATCCTTGTATTGGGCCAGGAATCGCTGGCGTGCGCCATCGGCAGGGAGCACCGCGTCGGCCACGACGAGATTGACGTGAGAGATGTGGGCGTCGGGGTTGGCGGATTTCGCTTTGATGAACAGGCTCAGCCCGGCCAGTTGCACCGCCCGCAGGTCAATGTCTACGCCGTAGAGGTTGTAGCGCAGAATTGCAGCGGGGATCTCCTCGTCCGGCAGGGCATCCTCGCCGGTCACCCAGCCCCGGTCGCGAGCATCGCGGTAGATCTCCTGGAAGACCTCGAAGGCGTAATGGCCGAAGTGCATCGTCCCGCAGGCGGGATCAATGAGAGGGATGTCCTGGGGCCGTTTGGGCTCCCGGCGAGGCGGGGCCTTGGGGTTGTTAATGGGAGAGTCTGGGTCGAGAGCGAAGCCCTCACCCTCCCCCCGTCCCCCTCCCTCTCCCGAACTTTGGGAGAGGGAGGGGGTGACGCCGGAGGCGGCGGGGGTGGGTGAGGGCAAGGGCTCAGGAACCAGGTAATCACACTTTGCTCTTACCCGCTCCGAATCGGGGTGCATCTCCAGCCAGAGGCGGCCCAGGGTGTTGTCCACCAGGAACTTGACGATCCAACGGGGGGTGAAGAACTGGTTGATGACGGCCACCTCAGCCGGGCGGCGGGGCTTGCCTCGTTTGCGGATGGCTTGCTTGTGCTCGGCGTTGTAGAACTGGTAGATCCAGCCGATGATCTCGTCTTCGGACCAGAGGGTGCGCCCGTCATTGTTGGCGGCTGTGTCAAGGTCGTTGATGAGGGCGATGCACTCTTTGAGGACGGGGTAGCTGGGCCAGAGGATGGAGTTGGCCGGGGGGCGGTGGCCCGCTGCTGGATCGCCGACGTCGAAGAGGAATCTGAATTCGGCGTACACCCGCTGACAGACGTGGCGGATGGCGGCGGGGAGGGCGTCATCGGGCTGGCGTGCCTGGTCGGGATGGGCGTTGCGGTAGTCGTATTGGGAGCGGGAGCGGCCACCGTATGCCTCGCGGGTGGTGATGATCTCAGGGATGAGATCACGCACCTCCAGGCACTTGAGGGCCACCAGCCGGTTCAGGTGAGTGAAGGCGATCTCGCGCACGAACCAGTCCACTGCCTCGGCTCGCTGCTGCGGCTTCGCCTTCGCCGTGCCCACCCCCATGCGGCGGAGTTGCTGCTCCAGGGCGG
>CAYWWC010000019.1:0-27727 GCA_964461615.1 uncultured Anaerolineae bacterium | reverse complement strand
ATTCGGTTTTCAAAGATCAGTGGCACCGTTTTGTCGATTGTTACCTGGACATATCCGCGTCCGCAATTCTCATGTTTCACGGCCCGGCAACCTGCGCCAGCAAAGCCGCCACCGACGCGCCCATCTTATCCAGGAACAGGTTGGGGAAAATGCCGATCAGGAAGATGAGTATGATGATGGGCACCAGGACGGCGATCTCGCGGGCCGAAAGGTCCTTCAGTTCTTGATTGGCCGGCTTGTCCAGCGGGCCATGCATGACCTGGCGGAACATGGTGAGCATGTACCAGGCCCCCAGGATGATGCCCAGAGCGGCGAAGACAGCATAAATGGGGCGAGCCTTGAAGGTCCCTACCAAGATGGTGAACTCACCGATGAAGCCGTTCAAGCCGGGCAGCCCGACGGAAGAAAAAGTGACTATCAGCAGGAAGAGGCCGAAGACAGGCATCTGCTTCCACAGCCCCCCGAAGTCCTCGAGCAGGCGAGTATGTCTTCGCTCGTAGAGCATGCCCACCAGCAGGAACAGGGCCCCGGTGCTGAGACCGTGGTTGACCATCTGCAGGATGCCGCCCGACATCCCCTGGGTGTTCATGGTGAAGATGCCCAGCACCACGAAGCCCAGGTGGCTGACGCTGGAGTAGGCCACCAGGCTCTTGACGTCCCGTTGGCTCAGGGCCACCAGCGCGCCGTAGATGATGCCGATGATGGCCAGGATGGACATCAAGGGCGTGAAGGTCACTGAGGCATCCGGAAAGAGCGGCAGGCAGAAGCGGGCCAGGCCGTAAGCCCCCATTTTCAGCATGACGCCGGCCAGGATCACGCTGCCGGCTGTGGGCGCCTGTACGTGGGCGTCGGGCAGCCAGGTGTGGAAAGGGAAGAGGGGCACTTTGATGGCGAAGGCCAGGGCGAAGGCCAGGAACAGCCAGATCTGGCTCCCGACAGGCGCCTGGAACTGGTAGAGCCTGAGCAGGTCGAAGGTCCTCTCCCCGGTGGCGGCGGCGTTCATGAAGTAGAGAGCCATGATTGCTACCAGCATCAGCACGCTGCCAGCCATGGTGTAGAAGACGAACTTCATCGCCGCGTAGACCCGCCGCTTACCGCCCCATACGCTGATGAGGAAGTACATGGGGATGAGGGTAAGCTCCCAGAAGACGTAGAACAGTAAGAGATCGAGAGAGACGAAGACCCCCAACATGCCCATCTCCAGAAGGAGCATGAAGACGTAGTACTCCTTGACCCTCTCGGTGATGGCTGTCCAGGAGGAAAGGATGGCCACGGCTGAGAGAAGGGTGGTCAACAGCACCAGGAAGAGGCTGATGCCGTCCACGCCCAGGTGGTAGCTGACTCCCAGGCTGGGAATCCAGGGGACGTTTTCCACGAACTGCATCCCCATACCAGCGGCGGTCTCTGGCTGGAAGTAGAAGAAGAGGAGCAGCGAGAGCAGGAAGTTGGCCACGGCCACGCCCAGAGCCAGCCATTTGACGAGAGCCGTCTTCCTGGCGTTGACAAACAGGATGCCCAGCGCTCCGAAGAGCGGCAGGAAGGTAATCAAAGAAAGGACGGGGAATCCTACCTCATTCAATATCTCCAACCTCCAACCCCCGAACAAGTTCGGGACTCCAGACTCCGACTTCCAACTTCCAACCTCCAATTTCGAGTTTCCATTCTCTAATTCCCAAACGCGATTTGTGACAAGAGTTGCTCCACTGCGGGTTGGATGCGATTGAGAAAGAGAGGCGGGTAAAGGCCGATCAGAATGATCAGAATCACCAACAGGACCAGGACGATGACCTCCCGCGCTGACAGGTCCTTCAGTTTGCGATTCTCATTAGTTGGTTCGCCCTGCACCACCCGCTGGAACATCCAAAACAGATAGGCGACGGAGAGGACGATGCCCAGGGCGGCGATGACGGCGTAGACGACGTTGGACTTGACAGCGCCTGCTATGATCAGGAACTCCCCTATGAAGCCGTTAAAGCCGGGCAGGCCCATGGAGGAGAGGGTGACTATCAACAGGAATACTGAGAAAACAGGTATGACCTTCCACAGCCCTCCGAAGTCCTCGATCAATCGAGTGTGCCGCCGCTCGTAGAGCATGCCCACCAGCAGGAACAGGGCCCCGGTGCTGAGGCCGTGGTTGACCATTTGCAGGATGCCACCGGATAGCCCCTGGGCGTTCAGGGTGAAGATGCCCAGCACCACGAAGCCCAGGTGGCTGACGCTGGAGTAGGCCACCAGGCTCTTGACATCTCTCTGCATCAGGGCCACCAGCGCGCCGTAGATGATGCCGATGAGGGCCAGGATGGACATCAGGGGCGCGAAGGTCACCGAGGCGTCCGGGAATAGCGGCAGGCAGAAGCGGACGAAGCCGTAGGTTCCCATTTTCAGCATGACGCCGGCCAGGATCACGCTGCCGGCTGTGGGCGCTTGCACGTGGGCGTCGGGCAGCCAGGTGTGGAAGGGGAAGAGGGGCACTTTGATGGCGAAGCCCAGGGCAAAGGCCAGAAACAGCCAGGTCTGGGCTGCCACTGGCACGTCGAATCTCTGCAACTGGAGCAGGTCGAAAGTAGGCTGGCCGGTGGCCTGGGCGTTCATAAAATACAGCACCAGGATAGCCACCAGCATCAGCGCGCTGCCACCGAAGGTGTAGAGAAAGAACTTGAGGGCGGCGTATATGCGGCGGGCGCCGCCCCAGCGCCCGATCAAGAAGTACATGGGGATCAGGGTTGCCTCCCAGAAAACGAAGAAGAGGAAAAGATCGAGGGAGACGAAGACCCCCAACATGCCCATCTCCAGAAGGAGCATGAAGATGTAGTACTCCTTGACTCTTTCGGTGATGGCGGTCCAGGAGGAAAGGATGGCTATGGCCGAGAGAAGGGTGGTCAACAGCACCAGGAAGAGGCTGATGCCGTCCACGCCCAGGTGGTAGCTGACTCCCAGGCTGGGAATCCAGGGGACGTTTTCCACGAACTGCATCCCCATACCAGCGGCGGTCTCTGGCTGGAAGTAGAAGAAGAGGGGTAGCGAGAGCAGGAAGTTGGCCACGGCCACGCCCAGAGCCAGCCATTTGACTAGAGCCTTCTTCCTGGCATTGATGAACAGGATGCCTACCGCTCCGAGGAGCGGCACAAAGGTAATCAAAGAAAGGATAGGGAATCCTACCTCATTCAATATCTCCAACCTCCAGACCCCGAACAAGTTCGGGACTCCAATTTCCAACCTCCAATTTCCAATCCCCAACCTCCAATCCCCAACCTCCAAGCGCAATCAGCGAAGGGCAAAGTACCCAATGATGACTACTGCGCCCAGCAGGATGACTAAGGCATAGTCGCGCACGTAGCCTGTTTGAATCTTGCGCACTAAGCTACTGCCCCTTCCAACGGCGTGAGCGACACCGTTGACCAACCCATCGAGGATCCTGGGGTCGAACACGTCGGCGGAGAGGGAGGCCAGGGCTTTGGTGGCGCGGGCGACGCCGTTAACCAGCCCTTCGATCAGCCTCGCGTCGAACACCTCGGCCAGGAAGCGGGCCAGCCCTCGCAGGGGATTGACCACCAGGGCCACGTAAATCTCGTCCACGTAGTACTTGTTGGAGAGCAGCTTATAAAGAGGAGCATATCGTTTGCTCAAGCGGCCCGGCAAGTCGGGGGTCAGCAGGTACATGTACTGGGCCAAAATGATGCCCACGATGGCTACCACGGCTGAAACAGCCAACAGCACCCATTCCACGATTCCACCCGTTTCGGCAGCGTGTCCACCCTCGTGGGCGAAGACCGGCTCCAGAAAACCCTCGATGGCCGAGAGATGCGGCAGGCCGATCAGCCCGCCGACCAGAGCCAGCACCGCCAGGATGGTCAGGGGCCTGGTCATGATAGGCGGCGATTCGTGAGCGTGCTCGAATAGCTCCCGCTCGCGGGGCTGCCCCCAGAAGGTCAGGAAGACAGCCCGGAAGGCGTAGAAGGAGGTCAGGAAGGCGGTGATGATGCCTACCAGCCACAGAATTCCTGACTTGTTGAAGGCGTGCCACAGTATTTCGTCCTTGCTGAAGAACCCCGATAGCAGGGGGAATCCGGCCAGGGCCGCTGCCCCCGCCAGGAACGTTCGGTAGGTGGTCCTCATCTTGTCCTTGAGGCCGCCCATCTTGCGCATATCCAGCTCGCCTGCCAGTCCGTGCATCACGCTGCCTGCGCCCAGAAACAAGAGAGCTTTGAAGAAGGCGTGGGTAGTGAGGTGGAAAATACCCGAAGCGTAGGCCCCCACCCCCACCGCCAGGAACATGTACCCCAATTGGCTGATGGTGGAGTAGGCCAGCACGCGCTTGATGTCGTTTTGTACCAGGGCGATGGTCGCCGCGAAGAAAGCAGTGGCAGCGCCGATGACGGCCACCACCGTCATGGAAAGGGGCGCTAACTCGAACAGAACGTGGGTGCGGGCCACCATGTAAACGCCAGCGGTGACCATCGTGGCGGCGTGGATGAGGGCCGAGACCGGCGTGGGGCCCTCCATGGCGTCGGGCAGCCAGACATAGAGGGGAATCTGCGCCGATTTGCCCGCCGCTCCCGCGAACAACAGCAGGGTGATGCCGGTGGCCAGCCCGGTGGTGAGCACCTGCGGCGCCTGCTCGAACACCTGCGCGTAGCTTAGAGTGCCGAAGGTGGCGAAGATGAGCATCACCCCCAGGGCGAAGCCGAAGTCGCCCACGCGCGTGACCAGGAAGGCCTTCTTGCCCGCCTCGGCCGCCGATGGCCGCTCGAACCAGAAGCCGATGAGCAGGTACGAGCACGCTCCCACCAGCTCCCAGCCGACGAACAGCAACAGGAAATTGTCGGCCAGCACCAGTATCAGCATGGAGAAGACGAACAGGTTGAGCAGGGTGAAGAAGCGGGCGTAGCGCTCGTCCTCGGCCATGTAGCCGATGGAGTAGACGTGGATCAGGAAGCCCACCCCTGTGACCACCAGAGTCATCAGGGTGGAGAGTTGGTCCACCAGGAGGGCGGCCTCTATCTGGAAGTCACCCACCGTGATCCAGGAAAACAGAGAGACTGTCCGTCCGTGTTCTTCTGATCCTAGTAGTAAGGTGAAGAACACGCCGACGCCCACCACGAAGGACAGCCCCACGGCCGCGCAGGAAACTCGCCCAACCAACTTCTTGCCTATCCTATTTCCGATGAACCCGTTGATCAGCACTCCCAGTATAGGGAATAAAAGAATCAACCAGGCAAAATCCAACATCAAGGCCTCTCCTTCCAATGCCCCCCCTCAATCCCCCCCAACTTTAGGGGGGAAGTCCTACCTTCCAACTTCCAACCTCCAGCTTCCAATCTCCAGCCTCCAATCACCACTTCAGCAGGTTGATCTCGTCCACGTCGGTCGTTTCTTTGTGGCGGAAGATGGAGACGATGATGCCCAGGCCGACCGCCACCTCAGCGGCGGCCACGGCCATCACCAGGAACACGGCGACCTGACCATCCAGGGAGTCGAGGTAGCGGGAGAAGGTGACGAAGGCCAGACCAGCGGCGCCCATCATCATCTCGATGCACATCAGGATGACGATGGCGTTGCGCCGCACCAACACGCCGACGACGCCGATGACGAAGATAATGGCACTCAGAGCGAGATAATACGATGATGGAATCATAGTAAGTCCTTTTAACGCACGGCTGGCAGTATGAAGCGAACAACTATGTCATCTGCCGGCACTTCCCCTACATAGTTCCCGCCAGTAAAGACAACCACCATATCCAAACCAGGAAACACTGCGATCCTCTGTCCTCCCCAACCATCGGCGTAGAACGAATCAACAGAGGTTGAATTCGAATGGTATGTCCTTAACCACCACTGATAGCCATATCCATCTGCCCACAAAGGCGAAACGCGTCCTTTCGTTGACTCCTCAATCCACTCTTCCGAAACAATTCGTTCTCCTTTCCAAGTTCCACCGTTCAGGAACAGATAACCGAGCTTCGCCATATCCCTGGGACGCAGTTTGAGATTGCCAGATGCATGAATCATGTCGGGGTTGATGTGGTCCCATTCATAGTTGGTGATACCGAGCGGGGCAAACAGATACTCTTTGGCAAAATCATCCATTCTCAAACCTGTTGTTTCGCGGATGACTTCGCCAAGCAGGTTTGTCCCTCCACCGTTGTAGTACCATTTTGTGCCGGGTTCATCAACGACAGGCTTTGCCAGGATATATTCTATTGGGTCAGACACGATGAACAATTGTATGAGATCATTCCTTGTGTTGCTTAAGGGGAGTTCCATTCCGTTCCATTCTAACCCTGAAGTCATGGTAAGTAGATGCTCCAAGGTGATTCTGTCTTTCCTTTCGTCATTCAGATGGGAATACTCAGGGAAGAAATCAAACATCTTCTCGTCCACACCTTTGATAGAACCTTGATCCATCGCAATGCCCACCAGAGCGGAAGTAAAGCTCTTGGTAACCGAAGCCAGATTGTGAATCGTATCAATTCCGAAATCAGTGAGTTCTCCCCTGAACTGATCGCCATTGTAGTCCCATGTATAGCCGCTGAAGTATTCTTCAAACACAAGCTTTCCATCTTTGACAATTAAGATGCTGTGAACATTTTGGTATTTGTTGCGGTGAATGTCTTCAACTAATTCACTCAGTATCTTTGCGTTTAGCCCAACATCGTCCAAACTTGCTGTCTGCCAGCCATCATTAGTCTGCTCCGGTTTTGGGTGCGTATTCGCTGGCTGGCAGGAAACTAACCAAACCGCGCAGATTAGAAGCAGAAACAGCGCTTTTGATGGAATCTTTTTCATTCCGTTTTTTACAAGGTTCAGTAGAGTGTTCACAGCTTCTTCTTTGCCAGAACCACTGCGCCTACGATGCCTATCAAAAGTAGAACCGCAGCCAGCTCGAAGGGTAGGAGATAATCGGTAAAGAGCAGCTTGCCGATGGCTTGCACGTTGCCCACGCTGGCGATGGCCTCTGGCGTATCAGAGCCCTGAGTCCCGGTCAGCGTTCCACTGACGAAAACGTAACCCACTTCCACCAGCAACACAAAGGCCAGGACGATGGCTAAAAACTTGGAACTTGGAACTTGGAACTTGGAACTTTCCCTCGTTTCTTCGCCTCCGCCCAGCAACATGGTGGCAAAGAGAAACAACACCACAATAGCCCCAGCATAGGCGATGACCTGGACGGCGGCCAGGAACTGCGCGTTGAGCAAAAGATACAGTCCAGCCAGACTGCAGAAGTTGACCAGCAGCGACAGCGCGCTGTAGATGGGCTTCCTGGCGATGATCACGCCCAGGGCGGCGATGACGGCGATGGCTCCCAAAACGATGAATAGAACCATTTCCATGAAGGCTAGTCCTCCAATCCTTTCTAAACCTTTAGGGTTTTGGAAACCCTAAAGGTCTCTGCACGATAGCGTGAGGGGTGGCCGGGGTGAGCAATCGCTCCTTGATGTAGACCAAGTCGTCCCGCTGATAGTCGGCCAGGGCGAACTCGTGCCTCAGCTTGATGGCCCCGGTGGGGCAGGCCTCCTCGCAGTAGCCGCAGAAGATGCAGCGGCTGAGATTGATCTCGTAGACCTGAGCGTAGCGCTCCCCCTCGGCGTAGCTCTTTTGCTCAGTGTTCTCGCCAGCCTCGACATAAATGCAGGCGGCCGGACAATAGACCGCGCAGAGGCCGCAGCCCACACATAGCTCCAGGCCGTTCTCCTGGCGCTGCAACTCGTGCCGTCCGCGGAAGCGGGGATAGAGGCGAACCTTTTCCTCAGGATACTGGACAGTGATGGGCTTGATGAACAAATGCCTGAAGGTTACCCTCATGGCCCTGAGAATCTGATATAAACCATTAATAGCTTCAGTGATTATCATTCCAATACCCAATATCTAATACCCAATCACCAACTTCAAGTGAACAGGGCCAGGATAATAGCGGTTACTACCAGATTGATCAATGCCAGCGGAGCCAGAAACTTCCAGCAGAACTTCATCAGTTTGTCGTAGCGCACCCGGGGCAGGCTAGACCGCACCCAGACGAAGAGGAAGAGCATAAAGACGGTCTTGACGAAGAACCAGAATAGGGGAATGAGAGGGTGTAAATCTGCAAACGGTCCCTGCCAACCGCCCAGGAACAGGGTGGTGACGATAGCGCTGGCGGTGATCATGTGGATGTACTCGGCCATGAAGAAGAGTGGGAACTTGATGCCCCCGTACTCGGTGCCGAAGCCAGACACCAGCTCGTTCTCTGTTTCCGGTAGATCGAAGGGGGTGCGACCTGCCTCGGCGAAGCTACAAATCAGATAGATGATGAAGGCCACGGGCTGGAGCACGATGAGAGGCACCGGGTTTTGATACTCTACTATCTTCACCAGGCTCAGATCGCCCACCATCAGCAGAATGCTGATCAAAGTTAGCCCCATGGGTAGCTCGTAGCTGATCATCTTGGCTGTGGTGCGTAGGGCCCCCATCAGGGAGTATTTGTTGTTGGATGACCATCCCGCCAGGACGACGCCGTAGGTTGCCAGGCCAGCCACGGCCATGAGATAGAGCACTCCAACGTTGACATCGGCGAGATGGAGGGGGATCTCGCGTCCGAACAGGTGGATGGGTCTGCCCAGCGGCACGACGGCGAAGGCGAGGATGGCGGTGGCTATGGACAGTCCGGGCGCTATAAAATAGAGCACCTTGTCCGCTTTCGAAGGGATGATCTCCTCCTTGAAAATAGCCTTAACGCCATCCGCCACAGGTTGCAAGAGACCAAATGGGCCAACTCGATTGGGTCCGTAGCGCATCGTGAAGCGGGCAGCCAATTTGCGCTCGAACCAGGTCGTGTAGGCGAAACTGACGAGCAGCCCCACGACAATGATGATGCTCTTGATGAAGGGGATTACTATGCTTGCTACTAGGTCCATTGGCGAATTCCTATTTGCCACGAATTACACGAATTTCACTAACAGGAGTTACGCAGTTCGCCGGCTGAGTAGGAGCAGAGCGACGTATCGAAGCCAAGAACGGGTCTTGCAGTCGCCGCTCGCCCTGGTTTCGATACGCTGGCGCTACTCAACCGACGGGCTCGCTATTGACCGCGTGACTCCTGTCACTAATTTTCCTTACTCTGTAACCTTCACCCAGGTGACAACCGCTGTCTTATCCAACAGGGCGCTGACAGTCGCTTCGGCGAAGTTGCGGGGCACGAAGACGCAGCCGGGGCGGATGTCCTCGCTGACTCTAGCTGCTAGCTTCAGTTCTCCCTTTGGCGAAGCCACGGCCACCTCTGCCCCGTCGCTGATCCCCAGCGCCTCGGCGTCGGCGGGATTGATCTCCACAAAGGGCTCTGGCACAAACTGGCGCATGATGTCCGATTGGCTCAGTCGAATGCTTCCATCGTAGAGCAGGCGACCGGTAACCAGGGCCAGGGGGTACTCTTCATCGCCCGCTGATGGTTGGTACTCCACTTTGACCGGGGCTGAAGACTCTCTATCCTCCGCGACTCTGGGCAAACCGCCCTCTCCCAAGTCCCCGTAATCGATGTTCCTGTAAATGGGCGCGAGCTTGGCGATCTCTGCCATCGTTGCTCCGACCGATGTGTAGCCGAAGTCGCTACCCATGGCCTCGGCCAACTCGGCTATGATTTGGTCGTCGGGCTTAGCCTCGCCCGGGGGGCGCAGTGCCCCTCGAACTCGCTGCACCCGTCCCGCCAGGTTGGTGAAAGTGCCCTCCACCTCGGCGAAGCTGGCCGCAGGCAGTACCACGTCGGCTAGCCTAGCCGTCTCAGTCAGGAAAAGGTCTTGTACCACCAGGAAGTCCAGCGATTTCAAAGTCTCCTTGCCCACAAGGGCGACTGGGTCGGACTTCATCACGTAGAGAGCTTTGAGCTTGCCTTCAAGAGCAGCACCCAGCATCTCATCTACCGATAGTCCTACTCCACCAGATGGCAGCTTTGCGCTCCAGCGCCGACCAAACCTCTTAAGCGTCTCGCCTTCGGATAGGCTCTGCCGGCCCGGAAGCAGATGTGGGGCCACGCCCATCTCCAAAGCGCCCAGGGAGTTGCAGTCTGCGGCCAGGTAGTAGGGGGCGGCGCTGTTGGTCAAGGACTGGATATTGGATATTGGATATTGGATACTGGACGCGGAGCCGCAGATGATTAGGGCGCGCTCGGCCTGGGCCAGGATTTCTGCCGCTTGGCGCAAGGTCTCACTCGGGACGCCAGTTACCTCTTCAATGTCTGACGTTTTACGTTTTACGTTTGACGTTTCACGTTTGACCAGCTCATTGAGCAAAGCCGCCTCAGTACCCGGCTTGTACGCCAGCCAGGGGCCGCCGTAGCGGTTCAGTGCTACTCGGCGCGGGTTGGCTACGATGATCTTCGTCCCCTTGGTGAGCACGGCCCGCCTGATAAGGAGCTCGACGATGGGCGCTTCCTCGGCGGGATCAACGCCCATCAGGAAGATGACGTCCGCGTTCCCCACCTCGGCCAGGGAGTCCAGAGGCCTGGCGCCGTCGGGCACGCGTCCGATGTGGTCAACGTTGTTGGCGCCCACCACAGCCCGCATGAATCGCTGGAAAAGGTAGTTGGCCTCGTTGGTGGTCTGGGTCGAACCGATGCCGCCCACGCTCTCCGGCCCGTGCTTCTTCACGATCTCGCCCAATCGTCGGCTTACGAGAGCTAACGCTTCTTCCCAGGTGGCGGGCTCCAGCTTGTCGCCCCTCTTGATCAGAGGCGTCTTCAGCCTGTTGGGGCTGTGGACGAAGCCGTGGCCGAAGCGACCCTTGTCGCAGAGCCATTGATCGTTGACCTCGGCGTTCTCCCGTGCCCCGACGCGGCGCAGCTTGTTCATCTTCACGTCCAGGGTGATGTTGCAGCCCACGCCGCAGTAGGGGCAAATGCTGGGCGTACGCTCCAGTTCCCAACTGCGGGCCTGGAAACGGAAAACGCGGCTGGTGAGGGCCCCTACAGGGCAGACGTCCATAACATTGCCGGAAAAGACCGAGTTGAGGGGGCGGCTAGCGAAGGTGTCCACTCTGCTACGTCGGCCCCGCTCGAAGTAGTCCAACTGCGCCTCACCGGCCCACTGCTCCAGGAATCGTACACAGCGCCGGCAGAGGATGCAGCGCTCCTCGTCTTTAACTATCAGGGGGCTGAGAGCGTGGGCCTTTCTCTTGTGGCGCTTCTCCTCGATGAAGCGGCTCTCGGTGGCCCCGTATTTGAAGGCCCAATCCTGGAGGTCACATTCCCCGCCCTTGTCGCAGACAGGGCAATCGAGGGGGTGGTTGGTGAGGATGAACTCTAGCATCCCCTGGCGGGTCTTGATGACCTCTAGGGTGTTGGTGTGCACCACCATCCCTTCCCGCACGGGCGTTGTGCAGGCTGTCTGCAAGCCCCGCATCTTCTCGATCTCAACCAGGCACAGTCGGCAGCCCCCCAAAGGGAGCAACTTATCGTGATGGCAGAAGGTGGGTATCTCGATGCCGATGCTCTCGGCCGCTTTCAGCACCAGAGTTCCCGCCGGGACTGTGATCTCTTGATCGTCTATGGTTAAGGTTACCATTGGCTCCATGTATCGAAACCTTATCTGCTGCGCGTTTTTAGCCCGACTTTGCTGGAGGATGTTCTCCCATCGCGTAAAGTATCCGACGTAAATTGACGACACCTTTCCTGTTCAGTTGCAGGGCTTCCACTGTGGCGCGTCCTGTCGGTGTCAGTCCTATGATCAGGGTGAAATCATTGTTCCAGGTGAAATGGTCGTGCCATTGTTGCTGTCTTGGATGGTAAAGGGGAACGATGTCACCACTTACCGGATCACGCCCCTCAGTTTTGGTGTATTTATGGTTGTTGCAGCCCTGGCAGGCCAGCGCTAGATTATCCAGGGTGGTTTTGCCGCCTTGGCTGCGAGGCTTGATGTGTTCGACTGAAAATGGTTGGATAGCGAAACGCGCCTGGCTACGACAATATTCACAGCAACCTTGAGCACGTTCCACTACGGCCTGTTTCTGTTGGGCGGTAACGTGTCTTTCAGGCATAAGCGGGTTGAATACCCAACTCTTTCATCAGCGCGGTCAGCGAAGTCTTGCGGAGACGTGCCAACTCCGCTATATATTCCACGCGCTTCGCCTCCAATTTCTCAATGCGGTCAGTCAGGCGTAACAATTCGCTGTATTCGTCTGGCGTAAGTGTCTCTGCCCGCCGTTTGGTGACTAATCTGTCATAGCGCTCTTGAATGTTGGAGGGCACTCCCTGGTTGATTCTTAGCAGCAGGTCGGCCTCGTCTTTTGGCAGGGCAGGCGCTTTGTATCGCGCTTGAAGCGCAATGATCTGAGGTACAAACTGTTCCAGTTCAGGCAAGCTCAACTGCTCGACGGCTTTCAGTAGCTCGTTGTAGGACAATTGAGCTTCAACTTGGATGGTTGACATTCTTCGCCTCCTGTAGTTGATCTACACTCAACGCAAAACTACTCCAGACAGCGTCCTTCGCGAATGTGATGCAGATACTCGTTGCGGAAGTGCCTGATGCTTGAAGTGACGGGGCCCAGAGCCGCGTCGCCCAGGGGGCAGAAGCTTTTGCCGCCGATGTTGTCGCAGATGTCCAGGAGAAGATCAAGGTCCTCTTCGCGTCCCTGGCCGCGCTCGATGCGGCGCAGGATTTTGTACATCCAATCGGTGCCCTCGCGGCAGGGGAGGCACTGGCCGCAGGACTCGTGACGGAAGAAGGCGGTCAGCCGCTTCACTGTCTTGACGATGCAGGCGCCCTGGCCGATGACGATCACCGCGCCGGAGCCTAGCATGGAGCCAGCCTCGGTCAGCGATTCGAAGTCCAGGTTGACCTGACCTATCATCTCAGCGGGCAGCATCGGCGTGGAGGCCCCGCCAGGTATGACGGCCTTGATGGGCTTTCCGTCCAGCGGCCCGCCAGCGTAGTCGTAGATGAGCGTCCGCAGGGGAGTGCCCAGGGGCAGCTCGTAGACGCCAGGCTTCTTGACGTGGCCGCTGATGCTGAAGAGCTTTGGCCCTGGGCTCCGCTCCGTCCCGAAACCTCTGTACCACTCGGCTCCGTGCTGCACGATGAAGGGCACGTTGAACAGAGTTTCCACGTTGTTTATGATCGTCGGCTTGCGATAGACGCCCTCGCTGGCCGGGAAGGGCGGCTTGAGCTTGGGATGGCCGCGGTCTCCCTCCAGCGAGCTAAGCAGCGCGGTCTCCTCGCCGCAGATGTAGGCCCCCGCGCCGCGATGCACCACTAGCTCCAGATCGTAGCCGCTGCCCAGAATATCCTGGCCCAGGTAGCCCTTCTCGTAGGCCTGTTCTATGGCTCGTTCCAGCCGCTCGGCTCCGAAGGCGTACTCGCCTCGGATGTAGATAAAAGCCAGTTCCGCCTGGCAGGCATATGAGGAGATGATGATGCCTTCGATGAGGCCGTGGGGATCGTCTTCGATGAGCACTCGATCTTTGAACGTGCCCGGCTCGCCCTCGTCGGCATTGCACACCAGATAGCGGGGGTAGACGCCTTTGGGCAGGAAGCCCCATTTCACCCCAGCCGGGAACCCCGCACCGCCCCGCCCCCTCAAGCCCGAAGCTTTGACCAGCTCCACTAGCTCTTCGGGTTGGTACTCCTTCAGCGCCTTGGCAAGGGCCTGATACCCGCCCCGCTCAATGTAGGTTTTGATGTCGTGGGAATCAGCGACGCCCACGTTTCGCAAGAGGACCTTCTCGGTCATTTGGTTGCCTTATTTCCGAACTTCCAATTTGCCACGAATTGCACGAATTTCACTAATTTGTCCTCTCATCTTCGTGTCAATTCGTGAAATTCGTGGCGGATAAACGCCGGTCAGCGCACGACGACCTGGATGGAGTAAGTCTCCAGCGGTTCCACGTCCTTTTCCCAGGGGCGGTGGTAGACTAACTTGAGAGTAAACTTACCTGCGTTCACCGCCTCGAAGCGGAGGATCTGCACCCCTCCAGCCCCGATCAGATCGGATTCTTGCGTGAACTCCGGTTCGCCCGCCTGCTGCAGGACTTGCTCATCGAGAGGCTCTGCTGCCTCCCACGAGTAGCCGGTGGTCGGATTGCCCTCCAGAGTGACGACCAGGGTTTGGCCCTTCTTGAGTTGCTTCTCGCGGCCAGCATCGTCAATGCTTGCCTTGACTTCCTGCTGCTGCGAACTGCAGCCAGCCGCCACGGTCAAGGTTAGCAGCAGGGTGAGCAGCGCTACAAAACTGAACTTGTTATTGAGCATTGTAGTTTCTCCTTTCGGCTCCTGACATCTGAAGGCGCATGACTATCGGCCATGTGCTGTCCCCGACATAAGCGAGATGCTAGCCCGCTCGTGGAAGCAAATGGCGAATACTACGTGCGCAGCTGTGGTGGAGCGTGGCTCCAATCTCAATGGGAGACACCAAAATCAGATAGTTCACTAAGGTAGCCAGGATGCCCCCCAGCTTGCTGGGGGGAGGAATGGCCAGAGCGGGGGTTTGGGGGCGGCAGCCCCCAATACAATCATTCCGCTGGGAATGCCCCCCAGCTTGCTGGGGGGTGGTTTACTCCTCAATCTCGAAAAGAACTCATCAGGCTGTTCGAGCCATGGAAAGTGACCAGCTTTGTCTATCACGATCAGTTCTGAACCTGCTATGCGCTTATGAATTCTCCTCGCTTGCACGGGTGAGCAGATGAAGTCGCTATTGCCGACAACGATCAACGTCGGGACCTTTATCTCCGTAAGCCTGCTGAGTATATCAAAACCACTTGGATTCGAGTCGATGCTGCCTCGCAGTGCGGCAATCGAAAACGTCGTGGCAGAAAAAACGTCAACTTGCCTCTCGATATTGGCTACGGCATAGAAGTAGAAAGGTAGAGACTTTTCCAGGCTTGCGGCAAATGCCTCATCACTCTCCGGAAAGCCTTCATCGTTCCAAGCCTTCATTGCCTCACCGAACCAAGGTTCGTTCTTGCGCTCCATCATCCGAACATCTACGTCTTCCTGCCATTCGTCATCTCTGGCTGCGAGCGAATCTAGTAAGATTAGTCCTTGACAACCTTGTGGGTAGTTCAATGCATATTGCGTGACGTGCACCCCACCCGCTGAATGCCCCATGACCCAGACTTTATCCTGTCCTAAATGCTTTCGTAGTCCGTCCAAGTCAGCAGAAAACTGGGCATAGGTATAGTCTGTAGATTTGCTGGGCTTCTCTGAGCGCCCTGCCCCCCGTGTATCCAGATATACAAGCGTGAATAGCTCTTCTAAAGGTTTCAGTGGGCGGAAGTACAGGTCGGAGCTTGGCCCCCATCCTGGTGTCGGGATGATGCAAACTGGACCGGTGCCGGAAACCTTGTACCAAAGCTTGAGACCGTTTATGCGTGCGATGAACTCCCCATTATTCAGCATTCTCTTTCTCCAGTTAAGAATTGTGACGAACTCTGAGTTTGAAACCGTTGAATCAGACATTACGCTATTGAAGTAGCCAGCACCCAATAATACATTCGTCCCCACGCCAACTCCGCCAAAACCCGGTCTATCTTCTCCTCAATCAGGTTCTCGTGATAAGTCTCGTCTACCTGCATCATCGGCGCGGTGCCGCAGGAGCCAAGGCATTCGACGGTGAGCAGGTTGAATTTGCCATCGGGGGGGCGTTCGCCCTGCACGATAGTCCTCACGGGCTTAGCGGGCCAGTTCACGCATAACGCGCTTCGCCTCGGCTTGGCGAATAATCAATCCTACTTGTCTTCTGTGGTCTCGATTTCTTCGCGAGGACTTCCGCCTTCCTCCAACGGGCCGGGGTTAGCCCGCCTCCATCTGCGGCCCATCTCGCTTCCTCAGGCCGCAGGACTGGCAGCAGCCGTGTTCACTTCCAAGATCGTATAGGGTTGAATCAGTTCAAGCTGGTTGGCTTCTTTCTGTTCAGCGTGATACAAGTCCCAACGCAGTTGCAGCTTCATCCAGAAGCCCGCTGAAACTCCGAAGAATCTCGCCAGCCGCAGAGCTATACCCGGAGTCATCCCCTTACGTCCATTGACCAGTCCGTTGACCCATCGATAGGGTACGTGAATCGCATCTGCCAGTTCTCGTTGGGTGAGGCTCATAGGTTTGAGGAATTCCTCTAATAGCATTTCACCTGGATGGGTAGGTGCTCGATGAGTAGGAACACGGATCATCTCTCTTCTCCCGATTAAGTAATTGTGCGTTCTCAGTGATAGTCTACGATCTCAATGGCATCTGGCCCAGCATCAGTCCAAACGAAACAGATGCGGTACCGGATGTTGATTCGGATGCTGTGTTGACCTTTACGATCACTCGCAAGAGCTTCTAGGCGATTGCCAGGAGGTACAATGAGCTCGTTTAGTGAGTCTACGGAATCGAGTTGGTCAAGTTTGCGGGTAGCAACTCTCCACAAGGATTGAGGACAGGCTCTACGTGCGGCTTTTGTGTTCTTGCCGTTGAAGATGTCTTCAGTTCCAGTGTTCTTGAATGATTGAATCACGATAACACAACCACATGGGTTTTGAGCTAGTGCAAGCTGACACTTGTTTCTCGTTCCACCCGGCAGCGAATAGGCCAAGAAGAAACTCGACGGAAAGCCGCGTGCCTTTGACTACCGGTTTGCCCAACAGCACTTCCGCATCAGAGTGGATGATGTTACCCACCTAGTCCTGGCGTTCTTGGAGCGCGCTTATGATCTCGTCGTGCTCAGGAAACCTACCTGTTTTGTGCTTGGAGAAGATCAGATCGTCGTCCACGACGACGTCGAACGCCCCGATACTTCCTGGCAAGACTTCTGGCTCGACTCCGAACTGTTGCTGGATTGCGGCCGCCAAACTGGAGGCCTTAGGTCGGTAGTTTCATTGCACGCAGTAACTGATCGTGATTTTCAAGGTTATCCTTTCTTGGAACTTGATAGTGCGCGGCCTACCAGTGATCTCGGCCGACGCTTTTCCACTTAATCGAGGTTATCTACTGTCTCTACGCCAACCCCGCCAAAATCCGCTCGATCTTCTCCTCAGTTAGGTTCTCGTGATACACCTCATCCACCTGCAGCATCGGCGCGGTGCCGCAGGAGCCGAGGCACTTGGCGCTGATCAAGGCAAACACAGTCGCCAGTTGCTAATGCTCGATGACTGCTGCAATCGCCGCAACGATTGACCGCATAACCTCAGGGGACACCCTACCCAGTTTCTGGGCAAACCGTTGTGTATCAACACCGCGTAGTTGCAGCGTGTCCACTGCTGAGGTCTTTGCCAATCCGTTTATGCTGTCTGGCGTGACTTTCACATGCCAGACATTCCTCGCAAAGTAGTCTTTCCACTCGGTCAGCGGCGCGACTAACTTGATTGGTAGCGCACCGACTGCATCCGAACTGACGACAACGACTGGGCGAGTCTTCCGAATCTCTGCCCCGATCGTCGGGTCAAGAGTGACCAGCCAAACCTCTCCGCGACTAATAGTCAACAAAGTCCCCCGCCTGCCATGCTTGACGTTCTGAAGCCGTTTGCTCATAGTGTGCCGCCATTTGTTTAGCTTGTTCTGCCATGAGGCGTCGGCGCTCTGCTAGGGGCAACAGCATGAACTCCTCTTGACGTGAAGGCGAGTCTGCATCGCTCGCACTTAAATCAACCAACAGGCGATACGCGGTTGACAGCTTCTTGATGGGCAACCGCGTGACCAATTCTTGAACCTGCGAGTGGGTAATCGTTTTCATGTTCATCCCTTCCTTATGCTAACTCCTCTAAAATCCGCTCTATCTTCTCCTCAGTCAGATTCTCGTGATACACCTCATCCACCTGCATCATCGGCGCGGTGCCGCAGGAGCCGAGGCACTCGACGGTGAGCTATGCCATCACTGGGGTCTCTAAGACCGTTATGCTTACTCGGTAGCCCAGCCCTGACAGAAAATCTTCGCAATCTTCCCAGGTTATTCCAAATGCCCTCACATCTGCCAGGCCCACGCGGCTGACGATATCCCGCAGGATTTCAAGGTCTTGTTCTGCGAAATCTGCCTCCATCATCGCCAACTCCGCCCAATCCACCAAATCTGCTAATGTGATGCGATGATGAAGGTAGTCAATGAGCTTCTGAGCAACCTTTTGACGAGTAATCTTCATCACTTGCCTCCCTGCACTCTGCTATGCTCCTTGTCTACTGGATACTTCTCATGGATTTCTACCAATTGGCCCGTCTCGTTGTAGATCTCTTGGTAAAACCTTATTGTTCGCTCTGATGCATCTACCTCCTTGACGTAGCGCGCTGTCCAACCGTGACGCCCTTGGATTTCGTAGAAGTAGCGACGGCCACCATCAGGCAGTTCATCCCAGTTCCCGAATTTTCTCTCGTTCTCCTTGCGTTTGCGTTCATCCCGCATAGGTCCGGCCCTACGCCAACTCCATCAAAACCCGGTCTATCTTCTCATCAGTCAGATTCTCGTGATATACCTCGTCTACCTGCATCATCGGCGCTGTGCCGCAGGAGCCGAGGCACTCGACGGTGAGCAGGGTGAACTTGCCATCGGGGAGCCCTCTCTTTGCCAATCCTAGGCCAAAGCGAACGCTGGCCTACCTGCATGAGCCGGCGCCGGCCGTGGAGCGGGAACACCATACAGCATACCTTCGGCACTGATGTCCTCATCAATGTCGGGCCAATGCACCCCTTCCCCATCACCGATGATCTCGAAGTTAGCACGCTGTTTGGGGGTTGCCTCCGACAAGCGCCATGACCAGGCCAGAGGTACACTGATTGTGCGCCCATCTGTTAGATAGGCTGTAATGGTATCCTCGGTAACACGGATGTCTTGAATTAGTACTTCTACCTTAACCGCAGTGTTCATGCCACGCCTCGATAATCTTGTCCAGGTTGTCTTGAATCATTCTACGAATCCGATTTAGCTCTCTTGGTGAGAAACGACGGTTTCTGCTCAATGCGATGGAGTCAAGCCAAAACTTGCAGGTCATTCTACCTCGTTGGACATGTACGTGCATGGGCTCATTACAGTCGAAACTGTAGAAAAAGAAGCGATAGGGACCAGGAATGTTTTTGATCGTAGGCATTTCTACACCCGCTGTTTCAATAGCTCTGGATTCTCTACCTCTTCTACCCCTACGCCAACTCCTCCAAGATCCGGCCTATCTTCTCCTCAGTTAGGTTCTCGTGATACACCTCATCCACCTGCATCATCGGCGCTGTGCCGCAGGAGCCGAGGCACTCGACGGTGAGCAGGGTGAATTTGCCGTCGGGGGTGGTGTCGCCTACGTCTATGTCCAGCTTGCGGTTGAGGTACTCGACGATGTGCCCTGCGCCCAAGAGCGAGCAGGATATGTTGGTGCAAACCTGGATGACGTGCTCGCCCACCGGCTGCATGTAGAACATGGTGTAGAAGCTGGCCACCGAAGCCACCTCGGTGGGCGGCAAATCCATGGCCTGCCCCACCTCGCGCATGACCTCCTCGCTCAACCAGCCGTGCTCCCGCTGGGCTATCTCCAGCGCGGGCAACAGCGCCGACTTGGGATCAGGATACTTGCCCTTGAGTTCGGTTATCTGTGTCTTAGCCTTCTCAGACAGCATGCTATCTATCCACTTCTCCCAGCGTGATATCAATCGAGCTGATGATGGCCACCATGTCCGAGAGCATTTGCCCTTTGGCCATGATCCCGGCCACGTTGAGATTGGAGAACGACGGGCCTCGGATCTTGCAGCGATAGGGCTTGGGCCCGCCGTCGCTGACGATGTAGAATCCCAGCTCGCCTTTGGGGTTCTCACAGCCGACGTATACCTCACCCGGCGGCGTGCTGAAGCCCTCTGTTACCAGCTTGAACTGGTGGATCAGGGCCTCCATGCTGGTGTCCAGCTCGTCTCGCGGCGGCAGGGCGATCTTGCGGTCGGCGCACTTCACCGGGCCGTCGGGGAGCTTGTCCAATGCCTGTTCGATGATGCGGAGGCTCTGGTTCATCTCTTCCATGCGCACCAGGTATCGGGCGTAGGCGTCGCCCTCGGGCTGGGTGGGGATGTCAAACTCGAAGTCATCGTAACTGGAATAGGGCGTGGCCTTGCGCACATCGTATTCCACCCCGCTTCCCCGTAGGCAGGGCCCAGTTACGCCATAAGCGATAGCGTCTTCCTGGGGCAGCACACCAATGCCCACCGTTCGCGACTTGAAGATGGGGTTGTCGGTGACCATGGTGTGGTACTCTTTCAGGTGTTGGGGCATTCCGTCGATGAAGGCCCGCACCGCGTTTGTCCAGCCCTCGGGGGCGTCCCAGCGCACCCCTCCGATGGTGAAATAGGTGGGGGTCTGGCGGGCGCCGCAGATCATCTCGAAGAGGTTGTAAATATCCTCGCGGTCGCGGAAGCAATACATCAGCAGGCCTATGAGCATGCCCGCCAGGTCAAGCACGCTGGTGCCCAGCCAGATGAGGTGGGCGCATAGCCGCTGCAGCTCGCAGCAGATGACGCGCAAATACTGGGCGCGCGGCGGTATCTCAACGTCGAGCAACTTCTCCACAGCCAGGACGTAGGGCAGGTTGTTGTTCATCGCGGCCACATAGTCCATGCGGTCGGTGTAGGGGACGACCAACTGGTAGAGCTTGTGCTCGGCTGTTTTCTCGATGCCGGAGTGAAGGTGGCCGATGTCGGGAGTGGCGCTGACCATGGTCTCGCCATCCAGCTCCAGGACCACCCGCAGTACGCCGTGTGTGGCCGGGTGGTGCGGTCCCATGTTGAGCACCATGTACTTCTCGGCATCAACGCCGGGCGGGAGCAGGGACGGCTTGGACTCGGCCGGCATGATCTGCATCCCCAGGGTTTCGAGCTCAGGGAACTCTTGGTTGGCGGAGAAGACCACCGGCTCTCCCCCCAGGGCGTAATCTTTGCGCAAGGGGTGGCCGACCCAGTCGTCGGGCATCAGGATGCGGCGCAAGTCGGGATGCCCTTCGAAGGTGATGCCCATCAGGTCGTAGGTCTCCCGCTCGTGCCAGTTGGCCGCCGGCCAGACGCCGCTAACGGTTAGGGCTTTGGGAGGTTTGTCGGCTATGGATGTTTTCAGACGTAGGTGGCGACGGTAGGGAATGGAATAGAGCTGATAGACGGCGGCGAAGCGCGAATTTACACCCATTTCCGAACGATCCAGGCCGGTCATAAAGAGGAGAGTGGTGTATCGGAGCTCAGGGTCGTCGCGGAGGAAGGTGCATACATCAACTAGCTCCTCGGCGCGAACCGTGACGGTCGTCTCGCCGCGGAACTCCTGTACCGCTAGAACGGCCTCAGGGAACTGGGCTTTGAGTTTCTCAATGGCTATCAAGTCACTCATAATCTGTGAATTTCTCTTGCTCTATCTTTTCATGGAGCTTCATGATGGCGTAGAGCAGGGCTTCGGGACGGGGCGGACAGCCCGGCACGTAGACATCTACGGGTATGATCTTGTCCACGCCCTGGACGATGGCGTAGTTATTGAACATTCCCCCGGAGGAGGCGCAGGCGCCCATGGCAATGACCCATTTGGGCTCCAGCATCTGTTCGTAGAGACGCTTGACCACGGGGGCCATCTTCTGGGATACCCGGCCAGATATGATCATGATATCGGCCTGGCGCGGCGAGGCCCTGAATGCCTCGCTGCCGAAGCGGGCGATGTCGTGGCGGGACATTCCAGCGTGCAGCATCTCAATGGCGCAGCAAGCCAGGCCAAAGGTGAGTGGAAAGGCTGAGGACTTGCGGCCCCAGTTGACCAGCTTCTCCAGCGTGGTGGTGATGATCGTATCCCCAAGCTTGGTCTCTAGTCCCACTCCAGAGCCCCTTTCTTCCAGATGTAGACGTATCCCACCAGCAGGATTGCCACAAAGACGGCCATCGCCAGCAAACCAAAAACCTTCAGGTCTCTAAATACCGTCGCCCAGGGATACAGAAAGATTACCGCTATATCAAGGATGATGAACAACATGGCGGTGATATAGTATTTGACGGGAAAGCGTCGCCGAGCGTCGCCGAAGGGGATCTTGCCGGATTCGTAAGGTAGGAGCTTGGTTTCGGTGGGCTTGCGGGGACCCAAGAGGGTAGGTACGATAAGGGCTAAACAGGCAAAGGCGGTAGTGACTATGCCGAGGATCAAGATAGGGAGGTAGTCAATGGGCATGAAATTGAGTTCCTCTCAGGATTGAATATGCCGAACGTCAAATTGCAGAGTGGTTCTTTGGGGAACGGCAACGTTCAGTTTATCACGATTGCCCCTGTTTGTCAAATTGATAAGAAGCTGCTGGGAGCGAGAGGTGGTGGAGGCGTTTGTCTCCTTTCTGTGGAGTGAGACAGTGCAGGAGGCGTTCATCCGTTACTACTTCCGGGCCGTAACCAACGAGTCGCTCACCCAGGCTGTGCCAGAGTTAGACTGGTTCTGTTCAACGCCCGCACGCTGCTTCTGACCTTCGTGAAGTAGGGAACCTCGGGATTTTTTAAGGTTCCATTCCTTGACAAAATGTCCAAAGAGTGATATAATCTATATGTGTAAAAAGTCACTATGGGCATGAGACACTAGCCTTCAGGAGGTGAGTTATGCCGCGCGGTCGTCGTCGCAGGGGAATGGGGGGCAAGGGTGGTGGGCCCTGCCCCACGCGGATATATCGTTTCATGGAGCCGTGTTTGCTCCTGCTGCTCCATCACGGCTCCTCACACGGTTATAGTCTGCAGGATGAGCTGAAGGAGTTCGGCTTCGCGGAAGCGCCCGTTGATCCCAGCGTGGTCTATCGCGCCCTGCGGGAGATGGAAGCACAGGGGCTGGTGACCTCAGACTGGGACACTGAGGGCTCAGGCCCGCCGCGGCGGGTTTATCAACTGACCGCTCAAGGCAATGAGCACTTGGCCCGATGTGTGGCGGCCCTGCGGGAGATGGACCGGGTGCTGCACAGCTTCTTTGCCACTTACGACGAGCACATGGAGGAGGGAGAAGGTGCGCATCATTGATGATCTGATCGCTTCTCTGGGGAGCGATGCGCCCCTGCGCGAAGTGCGAGTCTGCGCCTTCTGGACGGCGGTGGTGCTCGACGATGGGCGCTGTGGGCTGGCCTCTACGCTGCGGCCTGATGAGCCTCAGTGTGCCGGCCCCGCTCCCCTGGTGCCGCGGGCAGGCCACCTGCTGGAGTGCAGCGCGCTGGAGCTGGCCCAATACGCCAAATCCGATAGCCTCCTAGAGGCCTCCATCGGGATGGCGGCCATAAACTCCCTGATGGAGATTGATGAGAGCCGCTGCGTGGATCTGAACGCGGGGGAGGTTATCCTGAAGAGGGGAGCGGGCAGGAAAGTGGCCATCGTGGGGCACTTCCCCTTTATCCCCACGGTGAGGGAGGCGGCCGAGAAGCTGTGGGTGTTGGAGAAGCGGCCCGTGGGGGGAGACCTGCCCGCGGAGATGGCGGCGGAGGTGCTCCCCCAGGCAGACGTGGCGGCCATCACCGGCACCTCGCTCATCAACCATACTTTTGAGGAATTGATGAAGTTGTGCCGCCCTGATGCTTTGGTTATCGTCCTGGGCCCCAGCGCGCCCCTCTCGCCCCTGCTCTTCGACTACGGCGTGGACATAATCTGCGGAACCCTGGTCGCCGACACGGAATCCGTGCTGCGGCTCATCGGCCAGGGAGCCAACTTTGGGCAGGTGAAGCGCGGCAGGGGCGTGCGATTGCTGACCATGGCCCGGACACAACATTCTAGTTGAAGAACATGTCCTACTAGGACGCAGATGAACGCTGATGCCGCTTCGCTTACACTTATCTGCGAAAATCTGCGGAAATCTGCGTCCGGTGAAGAACAATTTCATGAGAAAGGAGCAAGAATTGGTAGACGAACAACAAGTACAGCAAGCTTTACGAGAGGTAAAACATCCCGAATCGGGCCGCAGTTTGATGGAGCTGGGCATGATCAGGGACATAAGGGTAGATGATAGTCAGGTGAGATTCACCGTCGTCTTGCCCTTCATGGACGTGCCCGTCAAGGATCAGATCGTGAACGAAGCACGGGCGGCGGTGGAAGGGCTGCCAGAGGTCGAGAGGGTAGCCATCGGGCTGGCCGAGATGACCCAGAAGGAAAGGGCCCACTTCATGTCGTTCGGCAGAGAGTCCGGCTCGGCTGAGGGGATGAACCGTATCAAGCACGTCATCGCTGTGTTGAGCGGCAAGGGTGGAGTAGGTAAATCTACAGTGGCAGCACTTCTGGCTGTTGCTTTGAGGAGGGAAGGCTATAGAGTGGGCCTGCTCGACGCCGACATCACCGGCCCCAGCATCCCCAAGATGTTCTTCCCCACGCAGAGGCATCCGGATAACAGCCCCCTGGGCATCCTGCCGGTGGAAAGCGAAACAGGCATCGGGGTCATGTCCATCAATCTGCTTCTCCCCAGCGAGGACCAGGCGGTCATCTGGCGGGGACCACTCATTGGCAAGGCTATTCAGCAGTTTTGGGGCGACGTCTACTGGGGTGATCTGGACTACCTGGTCGTAGACCTTCCCCCCGGCACGGCCGATGCCGCACTGACCGTCATGCAATCCATTCCCCTGGACGGTGTAGTTCTGATCACCTCGCCCCAGGGGCTGGCGGGGATGGTGGTGCGCAAAGCGGCCCAGATGACTCAACACATGGGCACGCCCATCTTGGGTTTGGTGGAAAACATGAGCTACGCCACCTGCCCTAAGTGCGGAGAGCGCATTGAGATCTTCGGGCCCAGCAAGGCGGCAATTACAGCGGAGAAGTTCAATATGCCGCTTTTGGGCCGGTTGCCCCTCGATCCTGAGATCTCTAAACTCTGTGATGCCGGGATGGTCGAGAAATACTCGGCCGATGCCTTCGCCCCCATCGCCAAAAAGATAGTGGCTAGCGTCGAAAAGAACCAATAGGTGAAGACCTGCTGAAGGTCAAGTGTCCGGTCATCGCTCGCGACGTTGGCGTGCCGTTGGGTAGCATCGTTCTGAAACAGGGGAGGGTGCAAAGATAATGATGGAGCCTATGTCCATAATGGGAGCGTTTGTCCTGGGATTGCTCCATACCCTTCACCCTTGTGAGGACAAGGGCGTCGCCTCTATGATCGCCACGTGGGCGGGAAAAAGGCTGAAGGATGCTATCCTTTTGATAATTCTGTACGGCATAGGCACGACGTTGACCAACGCCGTGATGGGGGTCATTGCCGGCTATGTTGGATCGTTGTTGTTCGTGCGATACGGGCCGCTCTTTAAAACCATCGCTGGGGTGATTATTGTCCTGTTCGACCTTTGGATTATGAGAGGTGGAGGAGGGCACGCTTCCGCATCACCGCTAGAGGAGGAAAAACTGAGGAGTAAGACGGCCCGGAGCGTGTTCCTCATGGCAATCGTCGGGGGGTTGCCTATCTGTCCCTTTGAACTGACTATCCTGACCTGGGTTGCTTCGGTAGGAGACGTGTGGCGTGGCGTTTTGATAGTGCTCGCCTTCGGCCTGGGAACGACCATCGGCTTGATTCCCTGGGGCTTCGCTGTAGGTAGCCTGGGGGAGCTGGCAAGAAGGATGGGTTATGAGGCCTGGATACCTAAGATCATGGGGATTCTCATAATGGCCATGGGAGTGTTTACAGTCCTATCGGCATGGATTTGATTATAAGCGGGCAGGAAGGGAGTCAAGGATGAACATTGTGTCGGCTGCAGAATGTCAAAAGCAAAGAAAACATAGGAGGTGAGAGCGATGTTCAAACGACTTTTTGGTCGAGGGAGCGGCCGCGGTGGAGGCCGCGGTCTGGGCCGCGGCGGGGGGCGGGCCCGCATGGGCGGCACCAAGGCTGGTGCGGGGCCCGACGGCTACTGCATCTGCCCCAACTGTGGACATAAGGCGCCGCATCAGGTGGGTGTGCCCTGCTACGAAATGAACTGCCCCAAGTGCGGTACCAAAATGGTGAGGGAGTAAGTCATGATTATCACTGTAGCCAGCGGCAAGGGCGGCACGGGCAAAACCGTCGTTGCGGTGAACCTGGCGCTGACGATAGCAGCGGATCAATCCGTTAATTCTGCTGATCCGCTCTTATTGGACTGCGACGTAGAGGCGCCCAACGTCCATCTCTTCCTCAACCCCGTCATCGAACGCCGGGAGGAGGTCGGGATCCTCATCCCGGAAGTGGACTATGATAAGTGCACCTTTTGTGGACGCTGTGCAGAGGTCTGTGTCTACCACGTCCTCGCGGTAGTGAATCAGAAGGTGCTCATCTTCCCTGAACTGTGCCACGGGTGCGGCAGTTGTACGCTGAACTGTCCCGAAAAGGCCATTCACGAAGTGTTGCACGTGACGGGCGTCATCGAGGAAGGCCACGCCGAAGGTATCCGGTTCGCTCACGGTATTCTGAACATCGGTCAGGCCATGGCGGTGCCCATCATCCGCGAGTTGAAAAAACGGATTGGGAATGTGGACGCAAGTCCGCCTTCCAGCGTTATACTGGACGCCTCGCCAGGCACCTCCTGTCCGGTGGTGGAGACGATGCACGGGGCCGACTTTGTGTTGATGGTCACCGAGCCTACCCCCTTCGGCTTGCACGATCTGAGGTTGGCAGTGGAAGTGGCCCGCGGTGAGTTGGGGCTACTCGTGGGGGTGGTGATCAACCGCGACGGGATAGGCGATGAGGGAGTGGAGGAATACTGCGCCGACAAGGGCATCCCCATCCTGATGCGCATCCCCTTCGACCGTCGCATCGCCGAGGTCTACTCCGAAGGGGGGCTGGTCATCGAGGCCCTGCCTGAATACAGGGAGCAGTTCCGGGGACTATATCAGAGGATTCGAGAAGAGGTGAAGAAGTGAAACAGATCGCCATTCTGAGCGGCAAGGGAGGCACGGGCAAGACTACTGTCACAGCGGCGTTGGCCCATCTTGCCTCGCAGGAAGCCTCAATCGTCCTGGCCGACGCCGATGTGGACGCTGCAAACCTGGAGCTGGTGCTGTCGCCTCAGATCCTGGAGGAGAGTGAATTCACAGGCGGCGGGGTAGCGGTTATTGATGCGGAGCTGTGCATCGCCTGCGATATCTGCGCCGAGGTCTGCCGCTTTGAGGCCATCGTTCCCGGCGATGAGGCATACGCCGTGGATGAGATAGGCTGCGAGGGTTGTGCTGCCTGCTTCTATCAGTGCCCAGTGGAGGCCATCGAGATGCAAGAGCGTATGGATGGGCGATGGTTCCGCTCTCAGGGCCGCTACGGCCCGCTCTTCCACGCTCATCTCTTCGCCGCTCGGGAGAACTCAGGCAAGCTGGTAACACTGGTCAAGGCCCGGGCTCGTCAGGTCGCTATAAAGAAAAACGCCGACTACTTGCTGGTGGACGGCCCGCCGGGCATCGGCTGCCCCGTCATCGCTGCCATCTCAGGCGCGGACCTGACTCTACTGGTCACCGAGCCCACAGTGGCCGGGGCGCACGACCTGGAACGTATCGTGGGCATGGCCCGGCACTTCGGCGTCCAGGCTGTGGTCTGCATCAACAAGTACGATCTGAACCCCGCCAAGACTGAGGAGGTCGCCTCCTGGTGCGCGGAGCGGGATGTGCCGGTAGTAGGACGGATACCTTTCGACCAGGAGGTTACGCGGGCCATGGTGCAGGGAAAGCCTATCACCGAGCACTCCGATGGACCGGTGGCCGAAGAGTTGCGGCGGATTTGGACTCGACTGAAAGCAGGGTAGTCCCCCTCTTGGGTGTTGTTGATTGGCTCTCGGTCTGAAGACCTCGGCTGATACAGGAAATCCGTTGAAACGGATTCAAAACGAATGCGATTTAGAGTGTATCGGAGAATAGTAGACAGACCT
>CAYWWC010000018.1:3730-27773 GCA_964461615.1 uncultured Anaerolineae bacterium | reverse complement strand
GGTTGCATTAGTGGAACCCCCTGAATTTTGATCAAAACTTAAGTGTCAGGTCTTAAGGTTGAGCTGCCGCAGTCGGCTCAGCGTGTCCAGCGAAGCGAAGACCACGGGAGGTGTCCCGCGCAGTCCCCTGCCGCCAGCACGATCTCGGGAGCCGGATGCAGGTCCACTCCCTCTGCCCCCCGATGCATGATCACCGAGAGGTCCAATTCCTGCTCCAGTTGCGCCAGCGTCTTGCCCACCAGACGAGAGCCGGCCCGCACTGTCACCTGGCTGACGTTGAGCAGGGTGTCGCCCACGTAGAAGGAGTGGGAGATGTCGGCCTGGGTAGCGGCGGCGGCAAAGGCTGGCGCGGCCAGGGCCGAGGTGCTGAAGGCGATGTGGATGCCGAACCCCCGCTGCACTTTCCTGGCCAGATCGGCGTCGAACATGCGCATCACCACCCTGATCTCCGGTTTCAGCTCCCGAGCGTCCAGGGCGATGTCCAGGTTGGTGAGGTCGTCTTCGGTGCAGGGGATGATGGCCCGGGCTCGAGGCACCCCAGCCTTGACCAACGTCTCCCGCTGTCGGGCGTCGGCGATGATCACCGGCACACCCATCTCTCGCACCCGCTCCACGAAACGGCTCTCTTCCCGACAGTCAATCCCCACTACCTCCTCGCCGAATTGCAGGAGTTGTTCCACCACACGATACCCCACCCGCCCCAGTCCACAGACTACGATGTGATTCCTGAAAGTTGATGCCACCGCCACTTGCCACTCCTCCTTTCTGACCTGCTTGTTGAACAGCATCACCCCGAAGCGAATCACCCCTTCGGCGATCATCCCCAGCCCCAGGATCGGCACAACGAAGAAGAAGGTCTGCAAGAGGCCTCCATCGGGGTACGGGATGGTGGTCTCGAAGAAGGTGAGGGTGAACACCGCGTACAGCGCCTGGCTGAAAGCGAGCCCCTGCCCGGTCTCCGGCGATACGTAGAAGCGCCACAGTATCAGCCCCCCCAGCAACAGCAGCCCCGCGAATAGCAGCAGGGAGTTGCGAAACTGTCGCACCAGCACCCAGGTATCCCGCAGGCTGGCCCGCAGGTAGCGCCGCAGGCCGTGTTTTCTGTTCATGCTATTCCCTCATGAAAACCCGACCTGTGTGGTTAAACTGTCATTACCCTTGTGAAGGTTGCGCGTAGACTTGTCCATGAGGCTGTTTTCGGTCCGGGGAGACGCTTGCGGCCTGAAAGATGCTGCCAAATCTTTGCAAGGGTTGTCTTGACTGCACAGAATGAGAATCGGCCACCTCCGCCAATGGGTGAATATGGCCGTTCTGGAGGCTATGTAGTATAGTCGGCCGTTGGGATTTAGCTATTGGTCATTGACTCTTGGTCACGGTTCAGGAGGATGCCAGCCTACACTCACCCAACGACGACGCGCGTCAACTATGACTGCATTGTTCGTGTTCAACGCTACGACTGTCGCACGGCCAATGGTTGTCAAACCTATCACCCGCGCCCCCGATGCGTCCCAGGCAAAGTGTTCACTCCACATTTGAGTGCGTGGGTGAAAGAGGGGTACAATCTCACCTGTCAGAGGGTCAGAGGCTGTGGTGACGCTGCCTTTGAATTCGTTGCAGCGCCGACAGGCAAAGCAAAGGTTGTCAAACGCGGTTGGGCCGCCTTGTGCTTGTGGAACGATGTGGTCAACCGTCATGGGCTGCCCGGTGTTCGCTTCGGTGGTGTGGCAATATGCGCACCGCTGATCATCGGCGGCGAGAAGCCGTTCTCGCAAGCTGGCAGTGAGGTAATGCTTGCTCATGCCGCGTCCCGCAGCATTTCAGCAGGTGGCACCTGATAGCCGCGCCAACGAAGCAATGCGGCTGCGTGGGCCTTGCACAGCATAGAACGGTCAGATTCAAGGCGCAATCCGACCAATTCGTCACGTTCTTCGGCTGACAGGACGCCATCGGCGTTTTTGTCCAGCAACTCCTGATACCGCTCCATGTCCGCTTCCGTCTTGCGGCTGCGGGCGATACGCCACAGTACCTCATCGTCCAGGCGGTCCAGCGCGGCCAAGTCGGTCTGGAATTCGGCTGGCGCATCGTCCCATCCAGGTGGACTGCCAACCTGTACAGCGTGGAGCAGTACATCATCCAATGAACGGCGGGTTGCTCGCGCGGCTTGCTGCAAGCGAGTATACAAGCTCTCTGGCAATTGCAACGTGATCGTTCGAGTAGTCATTATGCACCTCAAGGTGTTTTTACGTTTGGATCTTTTTGTTGTTTGAGGCTATTATACTGTCAATCTGGACAAGTGTCAAAAAGATCCGTCTTCTTCTCAAAGACTGCCCCACCGTTCGATCAGACGCGGCTTCAACTCCCTGAAGGTACGAGCCTGCGCCTGGATCACCTCCCGCTCGAAGGCAGCGCTGTCCATGTCCTGGCTTTGCACCACTAATCCTGCCGTGCGACCATAGTAGAGCGGGGTCATGCTGTCAATGACGGCGTCCTTTCCTTCGACCTTGCTCAGGACAGGGTCCAGGCCGCTCCTGTTGTAGGCTACGGCGAAATCGAAGACGATGGGCACCCACTGCTGGGGGGTGAACTGGTACGCTTCGTCTGGTTGAGCGAGTATGGCCTCAAGGGCTGTTCGGTTTTCTGCCAAAAGCACCCTATCCCAAACCTCACCCCACTCCGCTCGCCCCGCACGCAGCTTCTCGATCATCGTCGACAGGGTCACCGGCACCGGCTCAGGTTCCAGTTCCTTGGGCTCTCCGTAGATGGGGGTTGGCTGGCTGCTCGTCACGGCTTTCCAATTAGCCTCGTATTTGGCCAGCATCGCGAACAGCGTTCCCACCACCTGGCGGAACATGGGGCCCAGCGCCGCGGCTGGGTCCTTGGCGTCGTGGATCTTGGCCCCCAGGTGGGTCTGGCAGATGCGAGACCCGGCGTTGATGGCCGTCGTCGTCATCCAGATGTCAATGCCAAAGCGGGCCACATCGGTCTCCCACACGTCCTGGCCCAGGTAGTGGTCCAGCAGATCGCCCGAAAAGCCGAAATCGCCGCCGATGGGCTGGCGGATGTCCAGGCCGTAGAGCATGCGGGTCATGGGATAGCAGATGTTGTTGGTGATGGTGCCGTCGTATTTGTGGCGGATGTAGAATGGGGTTACGTAGCCGTAGCCTTCTTTGACGACGGGGCCAGCCAGGAGCTCGATCCACTCCGGGGTGATGCTACGGAGGTCGCTGTCAACGACGACGCAGGCCTTGACCCCCAGCGCCTTGGCGATCTCGAAGATGGTGCGAAACGAGCTGCCCTTGCCGGGCACACCCTGGTACACGGTCACGATCTTCTCCACCCCGTTGGGCACGGGGGTGTCCAGTACCACTTGGCGTGTGCCGTCAGTCGAGCCCCCGTCGGAGTTGACTAGAACGGGCTTCATTTGGGGAAAGTGCTTGACCATTCCCTCGGCGGCCATGCGCACCACGTGGGCGATGGTGCTGGCGTTGTTGTAGCTGGGGATGCCCACCAGGATATCTGCTTGGCCGATATTCTCGATACGCTTTTGGGCGTCTTCGTGCAGTGCGGTTTCGTAAGACATTTCAGATGTCCTCCTCTTCTACATTTGAGGCTCTCTGGTAGTTTGCATGGTTGCTTTGCCAAGTGGTCAATTCTTTGCCACGAATGACACGAATTTTCACCAATTTTCATTTTTCGTGTTAATTCGTGCAATTCGTGGCGAATTTCTCAGCTTGACCCTGCGAAATCCCAAAGAGCCACATTTGAAAGACTCAACTTCAATAGTGTGTACAGGTTCAACCCATCGGGGTCTACACCCGGCCCATTCCTGGAGCCGGCGGCAACCCTGTTCAGAAGATCAAGAGATGAATCTGTACCATCGCTCTCTACGGCATATACTTTCATGGCAGAGCCGCCATCAACAAAAACGCCCTGCTGGACTTTGCTACCGAGCACTCCGTCGTGTTCTAACATCTTCAGTACCTTGGCAACATCAACGACGCTGGCTCCAATGCTTAACTCGTGCCTGCCATCGAACAAAACCCAGCCTATTCGATCCTCTGTCTGAACCAGAACCCCGGCCGGTTCGCGGATGCGGGGATCGAAATTGTTAGTTTCTCTTCCGGATCTCCCTATGGGTGAGGTGGCGTTCCCGTGGTCACGCAGACATTCTCTGACTTGATCAACGGTTTCAACACCATACACGTGCTGTCCGTCAACCACAACTGGAACGAATCCTCCCATTATCTGAACATAGTCGTCGAAGTCCGTGTTTCCCAGTGGTTCTATCTTGATCCTTTGGTCCAAAAAGCTGAATGTCTTGATGCTGGCAAAGAGCCTCTCGAAGTAGCTTCTTGCAAATGACAGTACCGCCCCAAATGATGGCAAAGGCGCTCGCCCTTCCCATACTTTTACTACTTTCTCTACTGGTACTTGACCATTCCCTTCATTGGCGACGAAGACGTTCACTCGATCAGGAATAGGGATCTCAGGCGCATACGTTTCCCAGGTCTCCGCATGTTCGCTAACTTCCGGTGTCCACAACCCTGGTGTGAACAGCATCACTTTGTCCATAGCATTGGGGTTGTTGATGGAGCGAACGTAAAACTCCTCCCCCCAGAGTGTCACTCTATACTCGTCAATCTCCAGCTTGGGAATGATCTCCGCTTGGCCATTATTCCGAATGCCAACGGCAGAGGGATGTGCTCCCTGGAAAGAGCCATATGCCTCTCCTGTAGCTTCGTCTCTGAACAGGTGGAATCCTATGTAGGACAGCATCGTAGGCAGAGGGAATTCTGGATAGCGAACATTGTGCGACCAAGAGAATTTACCCTGAATCAAGCCCTCAGTCATGTAATATCCAAGATTCCCAGCCAGACCTCGAAAGCTCGCTTCCATCATTCTCTCTCGCAGAGTTGGCAGAGTCTTCCCATCGTAATAGAAGCCCATCTCTGCATGTTTGATCTGGTTACGAGGTACCATCACAACTGTAACTGACGTAGTTGCCAGCCGTTCCGGAGCCTGGACAAATGAGTAGTTATTGGGAAGGTTTGGGTCCTCTGGATACCAGTAAGGCATTACCACATGGTGACGCGACACGCCAACTGTTGGGTAAGTCTCATGCAATTTTCTGTGAGTTTCTCGCAGCTTGTCCTCGAATACACAGGCTGGGTGCAGAGGGGTTCCACGCTGTCCATCAGCCCACTCATATCCAGTTATGGCGTGCTCTTTGTTGAAGTACCTGCCGCGTTCTATTGGCACACGGGTCCAGTCATCTGGGCTCATGGGGCGCGGCTCGAATTCTCCCATCAACCCTCCATCAGCGGCGCTAGATAACCCCGCAGCGACTCCAGCGAGTAGTGCTGTCGTCCGACCTGGAAGTTGTGCTCGACGACATCCCGATATAGCTGGGCATCGGTGAGCAGCTCTACCGCCTGGTCCGCGGTGGCCTCGATAAGCTGGGGCGCTACCTGCACTAGCTCTAGCTCGTCATGCCCTTGAATCTCAGAGCCCAGGGACACGACGCGGAATCCCTTGTCCTTGATGTCGGCCTGGTAGACGGCGTACTCGAACAGCAGCAAGGGCAGGCGGGCGCGCAGTGCCTCCAGGAATTGGTTGCCCCATCCCTCCCACAGGCTGGGATAGGTGACGAAGTCGGCGAAAACGTACGTGTCCCACAGCGAATAGATCTTCTGCCCATCCCTCGTCTGTCGACGGCCTCCCACCACATCCTCAATGAACAGGGCGTCAATCCCCGCCTGATCAACCTTCTGCTTGAGACGACTGACGTAGCCTCCAGTCACATCATCCCTCGCGTACCCCGCCAGCACCAGCACAATTCGACTGTCGTCATCGAAAGAGCGGCCATCGTACAGTCCGCGCGCTTGGAGGCGCGCTCGTCGCTCTGGGCTGTCCAAGGCCTTGACGAAATCCACCGCCAGCTCGATGCCCTTGCGCTGCACGATGCGGGTGGCCTGGAGTATGAAGACGTCGTTTTCCCTCAGACCGATGCGGGCGCGAAAATCACTATTGTACTCGTCGGGCTGCTGTAAGCGCAGCGGCGGGGGCGCGTCGAAGTCGAAGGTGTTGGGTACCACCGTGGATTCAATCCCTTTGCGTTCCGCCAATTCTCGCTGCGCCAGGCTGTTGATGACCACGTGCCGGGCCAGCGGGTCGCGGGGAGGCAGGTACTTGTCGGCCAGCTCGATGGCGGTGGCGCAGGTGAGGGCCAGGCCGTCCGTTCGCTCCCAGTAGAAATCGTGGTTGTGGGCCAGAGCCGGCAGTTGTAAATCGCGCATCACCCGCGCCAGTGCGATGGCCACCGGCGGGCTGGCCACCACTGACCAGACGTTCTGCGGGATGAGAAAATCAATCCCTTTCTCCGCCACAAAGTCTCGCATTTTGCGCTCAATCACGTCGGACAGGGCCAGTAGATCCGCTCTATACGCTGCATCGTCGGGGTAATCGCGCAACTCGCCAAACGTGTTGTAGTTGAGGCGCTGGGCCTCCGGACGGTGATGATACATCTCCTCAATCAAAGTGCCCTCGACCGTGCCCAGATCGCCCGCGCAGAGATGGACGGAGTGCCCCATCTCCTCCAGCACGCGCTTCCACTTATCAAGCTCCAGCGAGACTCCATCGGTTCTGCCGACTTGGTAATGGAAAATTCCAATGGTCTTCATCTCATCCTCCTCTCAAAGTAGTTTAGGAAACTGCCGAACTGGGTTTCCTTGTCGAATCTCTCTTTCATTAGCCTGCGTGCCCGTCTGCCCATCTGGCGATAGGTTGCCTGATCGGCCCAAAGTCTGTAGATGGCATCCGCCAGTTGGTCACTGTCTCCAGGTTCTACCAGGTATCCTGTCTGGCCCTCCAGAACGACCTCTGGCACGCCGCCCAGTTTCGACGCAATGACAGGGGTCTTCATGGCCATGGATTCCAACAGCACGTTGGGGAGTCCCTCTTTGTAGAGGCTGGGCAACACTGTGATGTCAATTCGCTCGAATACGTACTTGGGTTGGCGGGTGAAGGGGAAGAAGCTCACGCTGTTCTCAAGGCCCAGGGCCTTGACTCTCTCCCTGAGGTGCTCCTCATCTGGGCCATCTCCCACCAGCATCAAGTGGACGTGCGGTAGCGGCCCAGACGCCAGCTTGGAAACCGCTTCGAATAGAACCAACTGTCCCTTGCGGTGTTCGAAGGAGCCAATACATCCCAGAATGGGGGTAGCGTTTTGGGGGAGGGGATAGCGCGCTAAGGCCTTGGCCTGGGCTTCCTCGGTGGAGCTGAATCGGCGGATGTCCGTGCCCTGGTAGATCAGGGCCACCGCATCTTCTGGTATCTGGTAGGTGTCAATCAGATACCTTCGCGTGAAATCGGCAATGGCGATCACAGAGGAACGAATTGTGTCATCCGGTAGGTAGAACTCGCGCAGATATTCCGGCACGATGGTTCCAGTCTTGGGGATGAGATGGGTCTTGAGATCGTATTCCTTGATGCACCTCGCAGCGAAAACCGAACAGTGGAAGCCTTTGCGGGGTGGGTGGATGGTGCACACAGCAACATCGCAATCGCGCAGGGCATCCGTCCAAATCACTTTGCTCCGGTTGTCTTGGCCTGCGACTTCATCCCAACCATAGGTTACGACACGCGCCCTCGTCTTGGCGCATTGCTCACCTACCCAACTGCCATCTGGGGTGAGGATAGTGACCGCTTCTCCGTTTACCAGGAAACGGCGACAGGCTTCCGTAACCCAGATTTGGGTGCCCCCGTGGAGGAGAGTATCCTCAATGAAGCAGATATGCATGGCCGTCTACGCGTTACTGTGTCTGTGGGATCAACCGCAAGGATAATTGCTCAGCCTGTCATTGCGAGGCGGCGCTTTTCCGCCGAAGCAATCCCCGTTGGATCTTGGAACACGGAATCACGGAAGGTACGGAGTCACGGAACTTCCGTGATTCCATGCTCTCCCCGCTTCCGTGTTTCTGCGTTCTCCGGATAGGCCTGAGTAGCCAACCGCAAGGTCACAATCTGGTACGGCTTGATGGAGAAACGCAACTGGTGGTCCTCAATCTCCAATCGCTCCTGATTCTCTTCCAAGAGATTGGTGCGCCAGACCTCCGCCAGCGGGAAGGCAGTGGTCAGTGTGAATTCGCCTCGCTTGCGCTGGCTTTCGTATAAGCGCACGATCACGCCGCGGCCGTCCTCGGCTTGTTTGATGGTTTCGATCACGATGCTGGGTTGGTCTGTAGTGAGGAAGGACAAGGGTTTCGAGTTTCGGGTTTCGGGTTTCGGGTCTCGGCTGCTAGTGGCGCTCACGATTAGAGGGTCGTTCAGGGCGTAAGCCTCGGCTATGGTCTGTTCATCCCAACTCCCCTCGTGAGGGATCAGGCTGTAGGCGAATCGGTGCTGGCCCTGGTCTGCTTCTGGGTCGGGGTTGGTGGGGCTGCGCAACAGGCTGATGCGCATGACGTTGTCGTGGATGTCGTGGCCGTATTTGCAGTCGTTCAACAGGCTGACGCCGTAGCCGCCCTCGCTCAGGTCAACCCACTTTTGGGCGCAGGTCTCGAAACGCGCCCAATCCCAACTGGTGTTGCGATGGGTCGGCCGCTGGACGTTGCCCCACTGGATCTCATACGTTGCCTGCGGCGAGAGCACATCCACGGGAAAGGCCACTTTGAGCAGGATGTGCCGCTCGCGCCATTGGATGGTGGTGTCGAAATCCAGTCGCGGGCTGTTGTGGATCAGCGAGATGCGCTGGACGTATTCACTGTTCAAAATGCGCCGCCGCACCTCAATGGTGGCGCGCAGGGGGCCGTTCTCAACAACACGCACCGATTCGGCCGGCTCCGCCAGCCACATCTTGTCGTCGTAGAAAATGTCAATGTCCCAGGCATCTGGGTTGATCGGCCGGTCTTCAAAAGCCTGGAACTGATTGGCGATCGCACCGGCCGGCAGCACCTCGCGGCCATTCAGCTTGTCGTAAATACGGGTGATGTCGCCGGCGGCGTCTAGCTCCACTCGCAAGCAGTCGTTCTCCAACAAGGTTGGGGTGGCAATAATGAGAGTAGATATTGGATACTGGGTATTGGGTATTGAGGTGATAGACAGCGGTGTGATGCTGTAGGGAGGTGAATCTCCAATATCTAATAGCAATCCGCCCTCCACGGGCTGAACAGGGACAGAAGAGCCATCGGTGTGCTGCAGCGTCGGATGCTCAACGTCTGGATCGCTCCATAAAACCAGATCGCGGCGCTCGAACGAGGTCGGGTTCACCACCAAAACGTCTCCGCCCAGATTCGCGCCAATCGCCGCCAGTGCAGCATCGCGAACTCTCTCCCCGATCTCGCGCACCTCGGCGTATTGCTGCAGCGACTCAACGTAAACGGGGCCTATGCTGCTGCCGGGGATGATGTCGTGGAACTGGTTTAGGCAAACTAGCTCCCAGGCACGGTTCAACTCGGCGCGGGGGTAACGATAGTCGGAATCGAGCACGGAGGCCTGGGCGGCCAGGAACTCGGCATCGTGCAAGAGGAACTCGCTCTTGCGGTTGGCGCGCTTGTTGTGGCTTTGGGTGGTGTATGTGCCGCGATGGTTCTCCAGGTAGAGCTCGCCGTTCCACGTCGGCAGGCGGTCTCCGACCTCGTTTTCCAGCTTGCGGAAGAACTCTCCCACTTGGCCGCACTTAATCTGGGGTGTGGCGGGGAAATGCCCCATCTCGCGGATGTTCTCCAACATCTCCCGCGTGGGGCCGCCACCGCCATCGCCCCACCCGAACGACATCAGCAGGGGCGGCGTCACGCCGGGCCTGCCCCAGTCCTTCTGTTGAAAGTTTCTCCAGGTTTGGATGGTCTGTTCAGGGGAAGCGTTGGCATTGTAGGTGGCGACGTGAACCTCGCCGCTTCCGGAGGTAGTGCTGAAGTGAGTGAGGACGCGCGTACCGTCCAGGCCCTGCCACCAAAAGGAATCGTAAGGCAAGCGGTTGTACTGGTTCCACCCGATCTTGATAGTGAAAAAGTACTCCAGCCCGGCCTCTTTGATCAGTTGAGGAAGATTCCAGGCGTAGCCAAACACGTCGGGAAGCCACTGGACTGGAGACACGGCATCGGCGCCAAAGTGATCTCGAAAGAAGGTAAGCCCAAGGAGGAACTGCCGCGCCAACGACTCCGCGCCCGTGATGTTGCAATCGGCCTCCACCCACATGCCGCCAAGGGGTTCCCACCGACCATCATGCACCCGTTGCTTGATGGCGTCAAACAGCTCCGGATAATCCTGTTGCACATAATCATACAACTGGGGTTGACTCTGGCTGAAGCGGAATTCGGGGAACTGTTCCATAAGGCGCATGACGTTGTAGAACGTCCTCCCAGCTTTGCGCCTGGTCTGATCCAGCGTCCACAGCCAGGCCACGTCAATGTGAGCGTGGCCAACAGCGGTGATGTTCACATCCAGCGGAGCGCCCGCTTGGGCAATGCCCTCGTGCAGAGTCTCATGAGCAGCCGGCACACTGGCATAAAAGCGTTCATCGAAAGGCTCGCGAGTGTCCAACACTTTGAACGCCTCGTCTAGCGCAGAATACAGGTGACCCCTCGACGGTTCGTTTTCGTCCAGGTGATCGGCAACGCCCAGGGCGACCCGGGCCAGGGCGATGAAATCGCGCGTGGGTTGATCGATCTGCACCAGGGCACACTCGCGCATCAAGAGCCTGGCGTCCCTGTCGTTGCGCAGACTGCCCGCCCAGCCATGCAGGGCCAACAGATGCGGAGCGCCGTCGAAAACGGATATTGGATATTGGGTATTGGGGCGTGCATCCCCCCCAGAGTTGGGGGGGATTGAGGGGGGGCTGTTGGGCAGCAGTATTTCCTGATGATGCCGGTCGCAGGCAGCATAGGGCACGCCGTCAATGTAGGCCAGGGCCTCGGGGTGACTGAAATCGCCGGCCTTGCCAATTGGAAGGTGCAAGGCAACGGGGGAATCAACGTTCCAATCAGAAGGGATTTGAAACTGGGTGCGGAGGACAAAATTCGTGCGAGGCTCACACCAATAGGAGCCCCACGGGATTGATTGCCAGTCGGCATCGTCTACCTGGGGGGAGACGGGCGGGTCAATCAGGGGGCCTTCCAGCTTGAGTCGCCGAAAATTCAGCAGTGGCTGACGGCGTCGGTAAACCAGCGGCTCAATCAGCCTCAGGCGTTGATTGATTTTTCTGGAGGTCAGGCGAATGCGATGCATAGTCAGGCGCAATCAATGATAGGCCGGTAACCAGTCACCGTGGGCCTCGATCAAATCGTCCACCAGGTTCCAGATCTGATCAAGGTCCAGCTCAGCGGCGGTGTGCGGGTCCAGCATGGCGGCGTGGTAGATGTGCTCCCGCTGGCCGGTCAAGGCTGCCTCCACCGTCAGCGATTGCACGTTAACGTTGGTCTGCATCAGTGCGGCCAGGTGTGGGGGCAGGGAACCGATGCGAGTGGGCTGCACGCCGTTCTTGTCCACCACGCAGGGGACTTCCACGATGCAATCCTGGGGCAGATTGTCAATCAGGCCACAGTTGGGCACATTGCCATAGACCACCCGAGGCTCGCCTGTCTCCATGCTGTGGATCACCAACGGGGCATACTCGCCGCTCAGCGTCACTCTGTCTCTGTTTTCAAATGCGTGGACGATATGCTCAGCAATCAGAGGCATCATAGGAACGGTGCACAACACATCGCGCAGAGATTCGTCAGAAGGCCCATTGGGATTCTCCAGCTTGTCCTGCGCAAACTTCCACGCTTTGATCTGCGCTTCGCAGCGATGGATATATTCGTCCAGCGGAATGTTGAAGCGCTCAATCAGGTCGGGGCGGTCCCGCTTGATGAACCAGGGCACATACTCGGCAAAGTGCTCGCTGGATTCGGTGACGAAATATCCCAACCGGGTGAGCATCTCGTAGCGCACTCGGTTCCAGTCGGACGCCCGGCCCTCTTCCACCACCCGGCGTATCAGCGGATAGAGATTCTCGCCATCCCGCTCAAATCTGAGAAAGAAGGCCAGATGGTTGATCCCAGCAGCCAGGTAGTTGATGTCTTCCAATGGCACGCTGATGTCGTCGGCCAGTTGCTGGGCTGTGCCCTGGACGCTGTGACACAACCCCACCGTCTTGATCGTGCCGGCCCGGCTGATGGCCCAGCAGTTCATAGCCATCGGGTTGACGTAGTTGAGGAAAGTGACCTGGGGGCACAGCTCCTCCATGTCGCGGCACATGTCCAGCAGGACGGGGATGGTGCGCAGGGCGCGCATGATGCCGCCGATGCCCAGGGTGTCACCAATCGTCTGGCGCAGCCCGTATTTCTTGGGGATTTCAAAATCAATCACCGTGCCGGGCTTGTAACCGGCCACCTGGAACATGCTGATGGCATAGTCCGCGCCGTTCAGGGCGGCCCGGCGGTCGGTGGTGGCTTCGATGGTAGGATGGGCATCCAGGAGCGCGCCTATCTTGTGCGCCACGATCTCTGTAGTGCGCAGACGTTCCTCGTCAATGTCGTGCAGGCTGATGGTAGAGCCTGCCAACTCAGGGAAACTGAGAATATCGCTGAGCAGGTTTTTGGCGAAGACGGTGCTGCCAGCACCGATGAAAGTAATTTTGGACATGCGCCCCCTCGTAACTATCTAGTGAAGCTGCGCTTCGAACCTTATCTTAGCACCCCAATTGGAGAATAGGCTATCATGCAACTGGTTGAGAGTGTGCAGAGATACCTCACTCCCGCAGGATCCTCACTTCGCGTGGCCCTAGCCGTAGTTCCTGGGCCACTGGCTCGTCTGTCAGGGCGTCGGTGTAGCGGGCCAGGAGTGTCACCCTCGCTGGCACGTCGTTGTGGTTGAGCAGAAAGATGACCTGTCCCGCCGGGCCGACCCGCGCCGATGCCTCGACGCCGGGTGGCGTGGCCAGCAGTGGTTCGACGCCCACCAGGGGCAACAGCCAATTGAACAGAGGCCCGTAGAAGCTAGCGTCTGCCAGCACGCCAACGTAGATGGCCCGTCCCCGGCCAATTTCGCGCAGGGTAGCCGCCGGGCGACCGGCGTAATAGTCATCCTGGTAGACTGCCAGCGGGCGAGCAGACGTCGGCGCGAGGACTTCGAACCAGTGGGTGACCGGGACAGTGCCTGATGGTCCTTCACCTTCAACAAACTGCACCTGGTTGACGTAGTCTGGCGGCTGCGAATCAAACTCCTCGACGGTGACGCCCATCAGATCGGCCAGGTGGCCCGGCGCCGGGCCGGGAACCAGGCCGAATTCGTCCTTGAAGCCGCTGCGGGCGGTGGCGATCAGCGTCCCGCCGCCCTGGACGTAGGTCGCCAGCAGGTCGGCGTTCTCTCGGCTCAGCAGGTTAATTGCCGGCACGATGACGATTTTGTAGTGCGAGAGGTCATCGTCGCCGTTGGTGGGCAGTACGTGCGTCGGCACGTTGCGTGTCCACAACGCCTCGTAAGGCCCCATAAAGGCGCGCTGAAAGGCCTGGTCGTCGGCCAGGTCGCGATTGTGTGGTTGCAGGTCCAACGACCAGCGCGATGGGTAGTCGTGGAGCAGGGCCACCTCGGCTTGATGGGTACTGTCGCGCAGCAGAGGAGCCAGTTTAGGCAATGCCTGGCCAATCTCCTGGGCCTCGACGTAGCCCCGCGTAGGCCGTCCACCGTGGTTCAGCAGGCCGGAGTGGTAGAGTTCCGCGCCCAGCATCGCCGCCCGCCAGCGGAAGTAGACTATGCCATCGGCCCCGTGGGCGACGCTTTGCCACACCTTGAGCCCCACCTCGCCGGGTCGGAAGGTGGGGTTGTAGGGCGCCCAGTTGACGTTGCTGACCTGCTGCTCCATCACCCAGTAATCGCGCTTTTTCATTCCCCAGTATCTGTCGTGGGTGGCGGCGACGATGGCCGGCGTCGCGCCGTAGAAGTGGTAATTGTCCCAGGAGACAAAATCCAGCGGCGCGGCCAGGTCGTAGAGGTCCGCGTCTCTGGAACTGAACACCAAAAAGTTGTGGGTGATGAACTGGCTGGGGGCCTCTGCTCGCAGGATGTCAATCTGCAACTGTTGGTAATCGCGCACCGAATCGCTGCTGAAGCGGTAGAAGTCGAGCACGTGGCTGGGATTGTGCTCCGCCGGTGCGGCCCAGGGCAGCGGTATCTCGTCCCAATCGGTGTAGATCGCCGACCAGAAAACGCTGCCCCAGGCGCGGTTCAATGCCTCCAGGCTGCCGTAGCGTGCCCGCAGCCATTCCCTAAAGCGGGCGGCGCAGGTGTCACAGTAGCAGCGGCCGGTATCGTGGCAGCCGAACTCGTTATCGGTCTGCCAGCCGATGACTCGCTGGTCGTGGCCGTAGCGTTGGGCCATCGCGGCCACGATGCGATGGGTGTAATCATGGTAGATGGGGCTGTTGTGACAGTAGTGACGGCGGCTGCCGGCGTGCCGCACCCGGCGATGGCGGTCGCGGGGCAGGACTTCGGGGTGGGCCGTCGTCAGCCAGGGGGGCGGGGTGGCGGTGGGTGTGCCCAGCGCCACCTTCAGGCCGTGGTTGGCCAGGATGCTGATGACGCGGTCAAGCCAGGCCCAGTCGTAGCGGGCCTCGGCCGGCTCCATCTTAGCCCAGGCGAACTCGCCGATGCGGACAACGTTGAAGCCAGCTTCGCGCATCAGGCGGGCGTCTTCCGTCCAGCAGGATTCGGGCCAGTGTTCGGGGTAGTAGTCGCAGCCGTAATATAGCATGATAGCCTCTTTTCTAATGACCCAGCTAATGACCCAGCAGCGCGTCAATCTCGCGCATCTGATCGACGCCCAGCGGTCCGAATTGCATTGCGGCGGCGTTCTCCTCGACTTGCCTCACGGTCCTGAAGCCAGGAATGGGGATGGTTTGCCCGCTTCGTGCCCAGATCCAGGCGAGAGCGCCCTGAGCCAGCGTCCGGCCGCCACCGGTGAGGATCTCACGGATTGCATCGATCTTCTTGAGCCACTCTGGGTTTGGCTTGCCGTCCTTGAAGTACTTCATCCAGGCCGGGCTTTTGTCGCCCCGGACATCGTCTGAGGCTAATTTCGAGTCTACCCGATACTTTCCAGTGAGCAAACCCATCGCCAGTGGCCCCCGATTGATGCTTACCAGGCCTAGCTGCTCGCACAAAGCGATCATCGGCCCGGCGTCCTCAAGCACGTTCATCTGATGCTGAATGGCCGTGCTGTTTGGCCCTTCGGCGAAGACACGGGCGCGATCTGGAAAGTCGGTGCTCCAACCATAATAGCGGATTTTTCCTTCGGCGACCAATTCTTCCAGCGCATCGCGCACAGCAATTGCCTGATCTAGATCGTAGTCGTTCAGGTGGAATTGATACAAGTCGATATAATCGGTGTTCAGGCGTTGCAGAGAGGCTTCACATGCCTGGCGGATGTACTCGGGCGATGCGTCGGAGCCGGTAAGCTGGCGGGTGTTTTCGTCAAATGTGTTGCCGAACTTGGTTGCAATCACTACCTGGTCACGGCGGCCTGCCAGGGCGTGGCCAAGAACGCGCTCGCTGTGGCCTGCGCCATACACATCGGCGGTGTCAAAGAAATTGACGCCGAGATCAAGAGCGCGATGTATGGCGCTGATTGACTCATCGTCGTCTACCTCCCCCCAACCGACGGCGTCGTCCCCGGCCCAAAACGGCCCGCCGATTGCCCAACAGCCCAAGCCCATTGCACTGACTTGGATACCGGATCGCCCTAGCTGCCGGGTAAGTGTTGTGCTCATAGCAGCGTTCCTCCTACTATTTTATTTTACTTAGTCGCACCCAATGTCAACCCTTCGATGAAATAGCGCTGCAAGAAAATGAAAACGAGAACCGTGGGCACTGACGCCAGCAACGCGCCGGCCGTGATGACCGTCCAGTCCATGACGTACTGACCCTGCAAGGCGGCCAGCCCCGCGGTGACCGGCTTGAGGTCGTCGCTGCGCAGCAGGATGGTGGCCCACAGGTAGTCGTTGAAGATCCAGGTGAACTCCAGCGTGGCCACGGCGGCGATGGCCGGCAGCGTGAGCGGCATCATGATCTGCCACCAGATGCGGAACTCGCCGCAGCCGTCAATCCGCGCTGCCTCCAGGATCTCGCCGGGCACGGTGCGCATGTAATTTCGCAGCAAAAAGGTGCAGAATCCAAGCTGGAAAGCAGTGTGGAAGGCAATGAGGCTCCAGTAGGTATCGTAGAGACCCAGGGCGTCGGTGAGGCGGAAGACCGGCAGCATCAACACCTGAAAAGGTAGCATCATCCCACCAACGTAGAGGAAAAAGATCAGCCGGTTGCCCCGAAAGCGGAAGCGGGCCAGGGCGTAGGCTGAGAGGGAGCTGAGGAACAGAGTCAGAACCAGGGCAGGGAGAGTGATGATAAAGCTATTGGGCAAGTAACGGCTCAGGCCCCCACGCTCCCAGGCGTCCTTGAAACTGTCCAATCCGAGCTGGCGTGGCAGCGACCAGAATCCGTGCAGCATGATGTCGTCATTGGTGCGAAAAGCCGTGATGAGAGCAGAAAAGACCGGCACTAGCCAGAGCAAGGTGATGATCACCAAAACGATGTAGCCTAATACACGCCAGGGCGAACTGAAGAATTTTCTGGTCGTCATACTCGTTTCCCCCCTAATACTCCAGCTCGGTTTGCAGGATGCGCCACAAGTAGATGAATATGAACACCAGGCTAATGAGGAACAAGATCAAAGCGATGGTCGCGCCGTAGCCCATCTTGTAGTTGTTGAACGCCTCAATGTACATGAAGTTGGCCAGCACACTGGACGAATTGTACGGCCCGCCTCGCGTCATGACCGAGACCAGGTCGAAGGCGCGCAGCGAATCAATGACGCTGATGACCACGACGATGACCGTGACCGGCGCCAGCAGCGGAAAGAGGATGTGCCGAAAGGTCTGCCAGCCAGTGCAGCCATCCACTCTGGAGGCGTCCACCAGGTTGGGGTCAACGCTTTGCAGGCCAGCCAGGTAAAGAACCATCACGTAGCCCACCTGTCGCCAGATGCCCACGGCGATGATGGCCCACATCACCAGGTCTTTATCACTCAACCAGCCTTGGGCCAGTGCGTCCAGGCCCATCAGGCGCAGCGCCGAGTTGATCAGGCCGTGGGCCGGGTGGTACATCCACGACCACATCAGACCACAGACGACCAGGGAAAGCACCAAGGGGGAATAGAAGCTGGCTTTGAAGAACTTCTCCAGGGGAATGGCACGGTTGAGGGCCATGGCCAGGGCCAGGCCGGCCACGACCGGAATGGTAATGAAGCTGAGCACCCACTTGAGGTTGTTCTTGAGAGAGATGTAGAAAACTGGGTCCTTGAACAGCTTTTGGTAGTTTCGTAAACCGATGAAATTCGGTGCGGAGAGACCATCCCAGTCAGTCAGACTGAGATAGAACGTGTAGAACGTCGGCCCGATAACCCAGATCAGGTAGATAACCAAGGGCACGATGAGAAACAGATACGGCGTCAGTTTGGAGAGCGTTTGCCTACGAAGCATAGCGCCTGACCTCCTGCTTTTATGAGAGAGGAGCCCATGGATAGCCCACGGGCTCCTCTCTCCTTAATGTTTGTGCAGAGCTACTCGGCTTCGAATATCTCTTGACGAACTTGTTCCAGGCGGGCCAGGATGTCGGCGATGCCGTCTGGGTTGTCCCAGAACTCCATGAAGCCGTTCATTCCTTCGTCGGCCATCTCCGGCGTGGTATCGCGGTCGTAGAACTGGGCTACGTAATCGGCGGTCTGCATCATCGCAATACCCTTCTGCTGTTGGGGAGAGAAGACAGAGACGTCTACTCCGCTGTGGGTAGAGAGGCGTCCCAGCTTTTCAGCAAAGTATTGTTGCATCTCGACCGAGCCCAGGAAGCCCAGGAGGGCCTTGGCCTCTTCGGGGTGTTGGGCATCGGCGGCGATGAAGTAGCCGTCGGTGGGCGCGTCCTCACCGATGGGCACGCTGGGGTCAATGACGGGGAACTGGAAGAAGTCGAGATCGTCCTCCAGTTCGTCGGGGAAGCTGTCGCGGACAAAGTCACCCATCAGGTACATGGCCGCACTACCGTCTATCATGAACTGCAACCCCTCCTGCCAACTGTAGGCGGCCGCGTCCTCGAGGAAGTACCCATTCTCGAGCAGTGGCGTCCAGTAATCGGTAAAAACCTTCAGCACGCGCGGGTCGTCGTACTTCTCCGTGCCCAGCATCAGGTTGATGTGGAACTCGGGGCCGTTGGTGCGCATGTTGAGGTAGTCGAACCAGGCAGCGGCAGTCCAGCGGTACTTGGTGCCGATGGCGAGGGGCGTGACATCGTTCTGCTTGAGGGTCTCGCACACCTGCAAGAACTCATCCCACGTTTGAGGCGGCTCCAGACCATACTCGTCAAAGATAGATGGGCGGTAGTAAACGGCCCACCAGTACCAGCTCGTGGGCAGGAAGTACTGCTTGCCGTCCACGGTGCTCAGGGCGCGGAAGCCTTTGGCATAGTCTTCGTTCCAGCCCTCTTGTTCCCATACGCCGCTGATGTCCATGATCTGGCCCTTGTCAATAAAGAAGCGGGCCCGGTTGCCGGCGAACCAGGTCATCACGTCGGGTGGCGTCGAGGCGGTCAAATAGGCCCGAATGGCCTGCTTGAAGTCCTCGTGAGCCACGATGCTGTGCACCACATCAATGTCCGGGTTTTCCTCCTCAAACATCTGGACCAGCTCTTCGTCAGCCTCGCGGGGCACTGGGTCGCCGTGCATGGAGTTGTAGATCACGAGCTTCTTGGCGACCGGCTTCTCCACCTCTTTCTCGACCACCACGGTCTCGATCACCGCCTTCTCGACCACCACTTCCTTCTCGACGATCACGGTCTGGATCACCGGCTTCTCAACGACCACCTCCTTCTCGATCACCTCAGGGGCGGGCGCGGCACAGGCAGCTACGAAGCTGGCCAACACGGCCATCACTAACAGTAATGTTGCGAACCTTTTCATTTTCGTACTCCTCCTTAATTTGGGTTTTGACTGGCGACGCTCTCAGCGAGCGTCTCGGCGGTTAAACGACGAGCGTAGAACTAATATTGCATAGCATCACCTCCTTTGGTGACACGCTAAGACGGTGAGACAGCATCACAGTACCGCGAGTATAAACCAAAACGTTCTGGAAGTCAAATAGGACTCCCATCTCTGAGCTTTAGCGAGCCCAGTGCGCCAAAAACGCGCGCCGTTAGCCCTTCACGCCCCCAGCCGTGAGTCCCTCTTCGAGGAATCGCTCCAGAGCGAGGAACAGAACGACTACCGGCATCGTCATGACGGTCGAGGCTGCCATGACGACGTGGAGACGCGGCTGGGGATCGTTGAAGATGGTATTGATCTTGATCGGCATGGTGAACAGATCGCGGCTGTTCAGGAACACCAGGGCGTACAGAAACTCGTTCCAGGCGATCATGAAGGTGTAGATGGCGACCGAGACCAGCGCAGGGATCGCCAGGGGGAGCGTGATCCGCCAGATGACGCCCAGGCGACTGCAACCGTCAATCAGGCCGGCCTGCTCAATCTCGGAGGGGATGGTGCGGAAGTAGTTAGCCAGCATGTACAGCGCCACGGGGAGCGTCTGCGCCAGATAGGTGAGGATCAACACCGGCAGGTTGTCCTGGACGTCGAAGCCAATCCGGGCGCCGATCTTGGACACCATGGCGAAGAGGGGGATGATCAGTAGTATGCCTGGAAATAGGTAGATTAGCAGAATGCTGTTGAGCAGCAGATCCTTGCCTCGAAAGCGCAGCCTGGCCACCGCGTACGCGCCCAGTGTGGACAGGATCACCGCGATGATGGATGTGGGAACCGCGATCTTTATGCTGTTGAGGATGTTGGCGTCAAAATTCCAGTAGTCGAACAACTCTCGGTAGGCGTCCAGACGGAGGGCGCCGGGGATATAAACCGTGTTCCGCGCGCCGATCTCGGCGTAGGTCTTGAAGGACGAACTCACCATCCAGTAAAAGGGGAACAGAATACTGGTCAGGAAGAAGGTCAGGGTTATGGCGAAAACGAAGCGGGGCCAGGTGATCCATTTCGTCAGGTGATCAATCAAGCTCAGGCGGTCATCTCTTGTAGTCATGTTTGTCCCCTTTCACTCCTCGACGTTTCTCATGACAGTGACCACGTATACTACCAGGAACACGGCCAGGATGCCCAGCAAGATCATGGCGTTGGCCGCTCCTTTGCCAAAGCTGAATGATTTGAAACTGAATTGAAATGTGAGCACCGGCAGGACGTTGGTGCCGAAGCCGCCCCCGGTCAGCAAGAAGATGTCGTCGAACTTGTTGAAAGTCCAGATCAGCCGCAGCAGGAACACGGCCCCCAGCACGTAGCGCAGTTCGGGCAGCGTCACGTACCAGAATTTATGCCAGGCGTTCGCGCCGTCTACGTCGGCGGCTTCGTACAAGGTGTTGTCCACGGCCTGAAGCCGGGCCAGGATCATCAGCATGGCGAACGGGAAGTAGCGCCAGGCCTCGAAGATGATCACAAGCAATAGCGGAATGCGGCCGGGCATTGCCAGGTATGCTTTGGGCAACTGAATGACGCCCAACCTCATCAGAATATCGTTGAGCACCCCAGACTGGCGTGGGTCGAGGATCCATCGCCAGACGAAGGCCACGCTGACGATGGGGGCGACGTAGGGGAAGAGGAAGATAGCACGAGCCAGTCCCCGGGCGCGGAACGGACGATTGAGAAGCAGCGCCGCGATGAGGCCAACGATCAGGGTCAGAATCGTCGAACTGAACGAATAGACGATGCTGGTGACAGCCGCTCCCCAGCTTCTTAGGCCCTGGAACTTGAAGGCGAAATCGTTGAAGACCCGGCGATAGTTCTCCAAGCCCACGAACGGCGCGTTAAAGACATCATTCAGGTTTCTTAGCCCCACATCGTGAAAACTGATCCATACGCTGAAGATCGCAGGGAAGATGACCAGTCCGAAGACGATCAACGCTGTGGGCAGAATCAGCATCCAGGCCAGTCGGGCCTCGCGCGCCCGGAGCGAGTTCCAAAGCGCCAGCCGTCGGCGAAACGATGATGGCGAGTTCTTGGCTGGCGCCGCTTCATTGTATGTACGAAGCGGCATGGTCTTGCCCTCCCAATTCACTATCGGGGGTTAGAAACCAGGTTTTTCGGCAGGAGCCTGGTTTCTTCACCAGAAGTGCTGAGGACGCAGCGTTGTGCTGCGTCCTCAGCGGTTGATCCAGGTTCACTACTGTCGCTCAGCCAGCAGGACCTCGACCTGTTCCTGAAGCCACTCGGCGGCGGTCTCAGGCGTCATGGTGCCTTCCAAAGCGATGGCGCTGATGGCCTGCGGGATGAGCAGGCGACCCTCAATGTCGCCGACCACAGCACGCTCCACCGGCCCGTAGTCCGGACGGAAGAGCCAACGCTGCATGGTCTCAAAGCCGTTGGCGATCTGAGCCATCGTGTCATCCGAGTAGTACTCGAAGAAAGGACTGAGCTCACTCCAGCCGTCCACCGCGCTCTTCAGCACAGGCACTTTGCCGAAGGGGGCCAACGCCAGGACGTCCTGGTAGTTCTGGCCGGTCAAGAACCACTCTACCACTTCCTGCGCCTCAGGATCAGCGCCCTTCATGATGCCGAGAGTCACCAACTGGCCGTAGGAGGCGGAGCCATTCGGGCCGGCCATTTGCGACGCGAAGCCGGTCTTGAACGGGAGGTCCTCCACGGGGATATCGACTTGGCCGCCGCCCTCCAGGCCGGAGCCTTCGACCAGGTCATCCATGATGTAGGTGCTGTAGAACAGCATACCAGACTGGTCGAGCTCGTAGGCCTCGCGCGCCCCGCGCCAGTACTGCGGACCGGGCAACGCGCAGCGCTGCAGGCCGGCGTAGAACGCCAGGGCCTCGACCATCTCCGGGGTGTTCATGGTGACGCTGCCTGCCCCGTCGAACGGCCAGGCCTCGTTGGACATGGCTACCTGCTCAAAGACCTGGTGCGGGTAGTTCTGGCCCGGATCGGTGGCCAGGGTGAGGGCGTACAGCAGGTTGCCCGTGCCGGGGAGGGCATCGCAGGCGGCGTTGATGTCGTCCCAGGAGACTGGCGGATTGAGGCCCGCCTCCTCGAACATATCGGTGCGGTACCAGGCCGCTTGGATCCAGCCATCGTAGGGTAGTGCAGCGCGGTTGCCGGTGGCGGGGTTGGTGACCATGACCAGCGGGCCAGCGCGGAAGTCGTCCTCGCCGATGCTGGCGATCACAGCCTCAGCCGCAGCCTCGTCCAGGATTTCGTCGGCGGCGAAGGTCGCCACACGCTCGATGCCCATGCGGACGATGTCTGGCAGGCGGTTGGCGGCCACCGCTGTAGCGATGCGCTGCGAAATGCTCGCTTCGTCAATCGGAACGATGCGGACGTCTACGTTGGGGTGTTCGGCCATGAACGCCTTTGCCACCGCATCGTACAGGTCCACCCGTGGTTCCTCGTTGTCGGTGGTCCAGAACTCGACCACGACCTTCTCAGCCGCGACCGGCGCCTCAGCCGCTCCCTCGGCGCCGGGGATTAGGAGCTTCCAACCAGGCTGGATCAGGCCGGCGTCCACGATGTTGGCGAAGCCGGCTTCAGCATTGGTGGCAGCGACGATGGAGTGGTAAGCCGCGCCGTTGCCCAGGTACTTCTCCGCCAGGGTCCAGAGGTTGTCGCCTAGCTTGACCGTGTAGGTCACCCCCTCCTGAGCGCTGACTGCGCTCACGCCCAGGGTCAGCAGTACTGCGAACACTAATAACAGATTTACAAACGTTCTCTTAAGCATTTGTTTCCTCCCTTTAATTTTAGGTTTTTGGTGGAACTTGGTTTTGGGATACATCCTTCACGGAGCACCCCTCATTAACTCAGCAGAATTCGATACCTCACCTCCTTAATGTGACACACCAATAATAAGATGTGGGGACAGCATCACCAGGGCAATCGCATACAGATTGTCTTCCCCACACGAGGGCCTCTTGAGTCACTTCTTCCCAATCTACACCCCACCACGTGGCTCCCACCTTGGGGCGGGTTATGTCGCAAGAGCGATTGCCCCAACAGTTTCACAGTATCGCAAGTATAAACCCAAACGTTCTAGAAGTCAAGTGTAACCCGCGCTCCTGAGCTTTGGTGAGCCCAGCGCGCCCCAAACGCATGTCTTTAGGGGTATGCCACAAGAAGTGGGCGCTTTTCGATGTGACTACCCCGCTATCGCGCCACCAACCGCTGGTCAATGGCCGTTTCTCGGGCGAGTCAAGTATAGCCCAAAACGTTCTGGTAGTCAAATGCAACTCGGATGTCAAGGGGGAAGGACATTCTAAGGAAGAGGTAGGAGATCAATCCTTTAGGCGAGTTTTTGGGCCAGAACCAGGCTAAAGCCTCAACTCCAGCGGGCTCGAATAGAGATTTCAAGGGTGCGAAATGCAGGCGGTCAGTAATGCTTCACGATGATCGGCAGGTAGGCTTTATAAGTTAGAGACTCCGTCATCTCAAACTCCACAGATATCCAGAAGGACTTGGTGAAATCAAAAGCCAGGTAGGTGTAAGTGCCTGCAGGCCAGGCCCCCGCCCAGTTATGCTTGCGGACGAACCCGCCGGAGGAATCGGCCCAAAAATGCTCACGCTGGTGCGGGGTCTGGTCTGGATCGGAGAACCAGCTCTCCATTAGACCATTTGGGGTGAAATGAGAGCCAGTGAATACGAACCATTCTCCAACTGGTGCTGCACTTGGAGAGACGGTTATCACTGGCGTGGCCGTAGATGTCGGTGTCACCATCGGCGTTGGAGTGGCTGTCACGGTGGGTGTCCTGGTTGGACTCTCCGTCGCCGTAGGGGTGGGTGTCGCTGTTGCGGCCTCTGTAGATGTTGCCGTCGCTGTGGGGCTGGGCGTAGTGGTCGGGGTGTTGGTGGCCGTAGGCGTCGGCGTGGCCGCAGATGTCGGTGTCACCATCGGCGTTGGAGTGGCTGTCACGGTGGGTGTCGCCGTGGGTGTCCTGGTTGGACTCTCCGTCGCCGTAGGGGTGGGTGTCGCTGTTGCGG
>CAYWWC010000018.1:0-3630 GCA_964461615.1 uncultured Anaerolineae bacterium | reverse complement strand
GCGGCCTCTGTAGATGTTGCCGTCGCTGTGGGGCTGGGCGTAGTGGTCGGGGTGCTGGTGGCCGTAGGCGTCGGCGTGGCCGTAGATGTCGGTGTCATCATCAGCGTTGGAGTGGCTGTCACGGTGGGTGTCGCCGTGGGTGTCCTGGTCAGACTCGCCGTCGCCGTAGGGGTGGGTGTCGCTGTTGCGGCCTCTGTAGATGTTGCCGTCGCTGTGGGGCTGGGCGTAGTGGTCGGGGTGCCGGTGGCTGTAGGAGTAGACGTTGCCGCCGTGGTCTCAGTTGACGTCGGCGTGGCCGTAGGCGTGACTGTAGGTGTAGCGGTAGGCGTCGCCGTCGGGGTGCTGGTTGGAGCCTGGGTGGGCGTATCTGTGGGGGTAGCGGTCGGCATGGGGGTTTGGGTGGCGGTGGGGGTCGAAGTAGGCTCCGCCCCTACCACAACCGTACCGTCCTCCACGGTGACCTCCTGACCTTTGCCCTCAGTGTCCGTCACCTGGACACCTTGGAGGTCGAGGTTGCTCTGTCCTTCCCCCCGGGCAGTGAGACTGATGGCGACTAACTCTCCCGTCCCGTTAGGTCCTGGGTTGCTGCCGTAAGTGGCCACCATAAAGGCAACCTGACCTGCTTCGTTGTCTATGTCGACGAACGGGCCAATTAGGTTACGCCCGGTGCTCCCCAGGAAATCGCCCATCGTCACATCGTCCACCGTGACGATGGCGGGAGTGTAGAGCAGGTCGAACTCGAAGCTGCCCAAATCGTCGGCATTGTCAATCATCACTGAGACGGTGAAGCTCTCGTCCACTGTCGCCGTTGATTGGACGGGTTCTATGCGCACTGTGGGGCCCTGCACGGACAGGCTTGTCTCTCGGAAAAGCGAAGACGCGGCCACCACCAGCACGGGCCAGAGGGATAAGGTCAGGAAGATGATTAACCAGGACTTGAGACCCGCCTTTTCTATCCTACTCCGGAGTCCATCAAATCTCACCGCCCTCATCGTTTTTTACCAGTCTTTCAGAATTAGGGGCAAGTAGATGGCGAATCTCACTTGGACCACCCCGTCCTCGACGGTGGTTGTCTGGCGCTGAGCGTTGGTGTCCACTACCATAACGTCCTGCAAATTGAGGAAGCTTTCGCCGGAGCCTTGAGCGGTGAGAGTGACGGTGGCCAGCACACCTGTCCCGCTGGCGCCGGGGACACTGCCGACGGTGACCACTCCTAAGCTGGCCGTCCCCGCCTGGTTGTCTATGATGTTGACGGCGGGGATGCTCTCCCGTCCCGTGCTGCTGGGGAAGTTGCCCACGGTCACACTGCCCACCGTCACCGTCGAAGTGATGAAGTGCAGGGTGAACTCGAAGCCGCTCAAATCGTTGGCCTCATCAATCATCACCGAGACAGAAAAGGTCTGGCCCGCACTCACAGTCACCTGGGCGGGGTCTATTCGCACCGTGGGATCCTGCCGGGCCACATTTGCCTCTCGGGAAAGCGGAGGCGCGGCCAGGACCAGCGTGGGCATGAGAGCGAGAGCAAGGAGGATGGTTAGCCAGCGCACAAAGTCCACTCGTTGCGTTTTGTCCTGAAACTCATCGAGTTTTGTTGTCTTCATTGTTTACCAGCCTTTCAATACCAGCGGCAAGTATATTCTTTGGCCAGACGAAGTTGGCGTGGTGGTCGAAGTGGGCGTGGACGTTGCTACACTCGTACCTGTTGGGGTAGGGGTAGAGATTCCAGTCGGTGTACCGGTTGCGGTGGGCGTAGGTGTTGGTGCGTCACTTACCACTACAGTGCCATCCTCAACGGTTGCCTCCTGAGACTGGACGGCTGTGTCCAGCAGCATGATGTTCTGCAAATCGAGAGGGCTGCTGCCTGTGCTCTGGGCGGTGAGACTGACGATAGCCAGCTCGCCCGTTCCGTCAGGCCCTGGCGCTCCCGGCAAGCTCCAAGCCCCGAAACTGACCCTTCCTGCCTGGTTGTCAATGATAGGCCCTACAGAACCGACCGTCCGCCCCGTGCTGCCCAGGAAACCGCCCATGGTCACGTCGGCCACCGTGACGATGGTGGTGGTGTAGAACAGGTCGAACTGGAAGCCACTCAGATCGTCGGCATCATCAATCATCACTGAGATGGTGAAGTTCTCGCCCACACCTACAACCGACTCGATGGGGTCTATGCGCACGGTGGGATTCTGCAGAGTGGCACCTTGCACCTCAATTGGAGCAAGGGGTGTGCTCCCGCCAAAAGGAGCGAACGTCACCAATATCAGGGAAATGGCGGCAATGAGAAAGAAGCTAAGATATTTCATCCTTCGTCCCCCAGATAAATATACAACATAAACTCCATCCTGTCAAAACCCAGTGGCCGCAAATCATCGATCTCCATGACCGCGTCCGCCGCGATAGGAGTGCACCGCGGGGGCTTTCTACTTCGACAATGTCACATTTCGTTCGTAGTCAGCGACGAAGCGTTAGCGGAGTGGCGTTCGCCCCGCATTTGACGGCACTCCACTCCGTTTCGTGCCTGACTACGAACATCAGCTCATTCTTTTGGGCAAATCTGACATTGTCAAACTACTTACGGAAGCCCAACTTTCTCCTTCACCTCGGCCAGGGTCTCGGCGGCGATGACGCGAGCACGGGCAGCCCCGTCGGCCAGCACATCCCAGACGTAGTCGGGATCAGTGGCCAGCTCCGCCCGACGGGCCCGGAAGGGAGCGAGATAATCGGCCAGGTCCTTGGCGAACCACTTTTTATGCTCCACACAGCCGATGGTCGCGTTGCGGCAGTCAGCATCAATCTGAACGATGGCCTCAGGATCGGGCAGGAAATGCTTGTGCAAGTGGTAGATGTTGCAGACCTCAGGGTGGCCGGGGTCCGCGCGATATTGGCGGGCGGGGTCGGTGACCATAGTCATCACCCTTTTCTGGATCTCCTTGGGCGAGGCGGCCAGCTCGATGTGGTTGTTCAGGGACTTGCTCATTTTGCTAACCCCGTCGGCGCCCAGCACGCGGGGGACATCGGTCAGCTTCATCTGGGGCTCAATGAGGATCTCCCCGAAGTGGTAGTTGAAGCGGCGCACGATCTCGCGGGTGAATTCCAGGTGAGGAGCCTGGTCGTCGCCCACAGGCACTGTGTCGGCCTTGTAGAGGGCGATGTCGGCGGCCATCAGCACCGGGTATCCCAGCAGTCCATAGTTCACGTTGTCGGGCTGTTGGCGAACCTTCTCTTTGAAAGTGGGAAGCCTGGACAGCCAGCCCATCGGTGTGACCATAGACAGGATGGTGTGCAACTCCGTCACCTGGGGCACGTGGGACTGGATGAAGATGATAGTACCCTTCTCCGGGTCCATCCCCGCCGCCAGCCAGTCCAGCACCATCTCGTAGGTGTGCACCTTGATGTACTCGGTATCCTCCAGAGTGGTCAAGGCGTGCAGATCAACCACGCAGTAGACGCATTCATAGTCATCCTGCAAGTCCACGTAATTTTTGATAGCGCCCAGGTAATTGCCCAGATGCTGGCGACCGGTGGGCCGCGCACCTGAGAAAACTCGTCCCTTCTTTTCCATATCTTGTATTCCTCCTAATTAGTTCGACAATGTCACATTTCGTTCGTAGTCAGCGACGAAGCGTTAGCGGAGTG